>WJIN01000459.1 GCA_014730295.1 Promethearchaeota archaeon
CATCTCAATCTGAATGACCATACCATGGAGGGGCTCGCTCTCCGTGACGCCCCGGTGTTTTCCGTCCAGTACCACCCCGAGTCCTCTCCGGGCCCGCATGATTCAAAGTATCACTTTGACCGGTTTGTCTCCCTGATGAAACAAAAAAAACACACCGGGACATAGGGGACCGAGCAGTATGCCCAAGCGCACCGACATCAGCTCAATTCTCGTTATCGGAGCGGGTCCGATCGTTATCGGACAGGCCTGCGAGTTCGATTACTCGGGGACGCAGGCGTGCAAGGCGCTCAGGGAGGACGGGTACCGAGTCATACTCGTTAACTCAAATCCGGCGACCATTATGACCGATCCCGCGGTAGCGGACAAGACTTACATTGAGCCGGTCATTCCCGAGATTATAAAAAAAATAATACTCAAGGAAAAGCCGGACGCCATACTCCCGACCATCGGGGGGCAGACCGGGCTCAATGCCGCGGTTGCGGTCGCACAGGACGGGTTTCTCGACAAGCTCGGGGTCGAGCTCATCGGGGCGGACATCGAGGCGATCAAAAAAGCGGAGGACCGGCAGGGGTTCCGGGACGCAATGGACCGGATCGGGCTTGCGATGACGCGTTCCGGATACGCCCGTTCTCTCGAGGACACGCTCGCGATCGTCCGCGACATGCCGTTTCCGGTCATCATCCGTCCCTCGTATACCCTCGGAGGGACGGGCGGTTCGATTGCGTACAACCTCGATGAGTTCACCGATCTCGTCGCAAAGGGACTTGCTGCCTCGATGGTAGGCGAGGTCATGATCGAACAGTCCGTCCTCGGCTGGAAGGAGTACGAACTCGAGGTCATGAAGGATACCCGGGACAACGTCATTATTATCTGTTCTATTGAAAATATTGATCCGATGGGCATCCATACGGGGGACAGCATCACGGTCGCTCCCCAGCAGACACTCTCCGACAGGGAGTACCAGCGGCTCAGGGATATGTCCATTGCGATCATCCGCGAGATCGGGGTGTCGACCGGCGGGTCGAACATCCAGTTCGCGGTCAATCCGGAAAACGGGGAGGTGCTCGTGATCGAGATGAACCCCCGGGTATCCCGTTCGTCAGCGCTTGCCTCAAAGGCGACCGGATTCCCCATCGCAAAGATCGCGGCAAAGCTCGCGGTCGGATATTCCCTCGACGAGATACCCAACGACATCACCAGATCGACTCCCGCCAGCTTTGAGCCTGCGATCGATTATGTAGTGACAAAGATCCCCCGGTTTGCATTTGAAAAATTCAGGACATCGTCCCCGGATCTCGGCGTCCAGATGAAATCGGTCGGGGAGACCATGAGTATCGGGCGGACGTTCAAGGAGTCCTTTCAAAAAGCGATCCGCGGTCTCGAGATACAAAAGTTCGGTTTTGACGGGATGTTTTTTTCCTATCAGCGCATCCGGGACGCTGAAAAAGAAGGAAGGACGCTCGGGGAGATGCTGGGCTCTGCGGGGGAGGGGATGCGCGAGACGCTCAGGCAGCACCTTGCATCGCGTCATTACAACCGTCTCTTTTATCTCAAGGACGCGCTGATGCTCGGCTTTGAGCTTGATGAACTCTACGAACGTACCCGGATCGACAAATGGTTCTTGTTAAATCTCAAGGAACTGGTTGATATCGAGATGTATTACCGCGGAAAAAGGATCGGCGATCTTGTCCGGGAGGATGTATCGCTTCTCAAGGAGTACGGATTTTCTGATTATCAGATCGGGGCGATGACCGGTACATCCGAAGACGAGGCGCGCAGGCGCCGGCTCGGGCTCGGTATCGCTGCGGTGTACAAGATAGTGGATACGTGCGCCGCGGAGTTTGAGGCAAAGACCCCCTATTACTATTCGACCTATGACGAGGAGAACGAGATCCGGCCGGGTACGGCAAAGCGGGTCGTGATCCTCGGCGGCGGTCCCAACCGTATCGGCCAGGGGATCGAGTTTGATTACATGTGTGTCCGCGCCTCCTTCTCGCTCCAGGAGCTCGGATACGAAACGGTCATGGTCAATTCAAACCCGGAGACGGTCTCCACCGATTACGACGTCTCCGATGTCCTCTTTTTCGATCCGCTCACCTTCGAGGATGTGATGAGCATCATTGACCGGACCGCGCCCGAGGGGGTGATCGTCCAGCTCGGGGGACAGACCCCGCTCAATCTGGCCGGACAGCTCGCCGGGGCAGGGGTACCGATACTCGGCACCTCGGCCGAGAGCATTGCCCAGGCGGAAGACCGGCAGCAGTTCAAACGGATACTCGATCGCCATGGATTCAAACAGCCTCCGAACGACACCGCGCTCAGCCTTGACGAAGCTGTCGCGATCGCACGGCGCATCGGATACCCGGTACTGGTGAGACCTTCGTACGTGCTCGGGGGGAGGGCAATGGAGATCGTGTACGAGGAGGGAGACCTCGAAACCTACATCCGGTTTGCCATGGAGGCCTCGCCCGACCAGCCGATCCTCATCGACAAGTACCTCGAAAAAGCGGTCGAGGTCGATGTGGACTGCATCTGCGACGGCACGGAGGTTCGTATCTGCGGTATCATGGAGCACATCGAGGA
>WJIN01000411.1 GCA_014730295.1 Promethearchaeota archaeon
AACCAAGTCAAGATCATGTCTTTTCCATTCTTTCGGTAAATGTTCATCAAAATAGCTTCCTATCCCGAATATTGTGAGAATAGAGTCTTGATAAGAAGCTACAATATCCGATATAATTTTTTGAACTAAATTGACTTTTTCAGCCACGATATTAAAAAGATATTCAGATATTATAAATATCCTTACGGGCTATGAATTTTAATAAATGGCAATTTAAAAAAAAAAATGAGTCCATAACTTAATCCCATTTAACTATTTCGTTATATCCGTAGCAATTTTTACATTCTTTGTACAATACTATCCTCGATCCAGAATGTTTTGTATATAATTTATTACCACATTTTCTACATTTCGCAATTGTTAATAATTGATATATATATGATACTTTCAAATTATTATTACAATACGGACATTTAACAACCTTGAAATAATCTCTTTTGTCGATAAGTTTTAAGGTATTTCCACACCAAAGGCATTCTGTATTGATCTTCAAAATATCGTTATCACTATCAAATGAATATATTTTCTCATGGGAATCGCAGATAGAAAATAGGAAATCATAGTCATTGCGTGCCTGATCAAAGACGAGATAATTATACTTTCCGCATATTATTTCAATAGGATAATCCTCATAATCTCTGACCGATCTAGTAATAAGACCAAACTCTACCGATTTCGTGGTTAATGTGAAATCTGCATGTTTACAATTAAAACACGATGTATCAGGTATAAATCTTTTTCTTAGATCTTTATTTGTTATATCGAATTTCTGCTGCTTAAAATTCGGAATATGTTCTGGGACATCAGATTCGGTATCTGTGATTCCAAAATTACGTTGTAGTATTTGAGTGGGGGTTAATGGCTTCGGATTTTCTGCGCCACAATTTTCGCATACCACTTCATTCTTTCCTAGCTTTTTCTCACATTTTTTGCATTTCCTCATTTAGTATAACACATTTGATTTATTACCGTTATTGGAAATAGAATTTTCATCATAATACTAGAAGTAACTTTTTTTATTTAAGTTCTCTCTCCGATTTCATGATTAAGAATATCTAAAATAAGGTTCAGCTAAATATTTTTTCTATTATTACTTTTTTGTTCTCAATTACCTGATGGATTTTTTGTACCACAGTAGAGACAGAACTCAGGATTCCTACCCTCTTCTATTTCTACTCCGCAATTCTGACATTTAAGGATGCTACGCTCCTCGGGTTTACTTTGAGAATTTGATGTTAATAATAACGGTTTATTGCTTTCGGGAATTAAAGTGAACTCTTCGATTAATCCTTCATCCTTCAGACATCTAGCTACTTTTCTGGCTGTTTTTAAGTCATAATCACATTCCGTTAGCAAATCATAAAGCGAGGGGTTTTCAATCTGATGAAGGGCGTTAGTTGCTTTGTTTCTAACCTTCTGCTCGTTAGTAGAGTCTATAGAAGGTAAGTTTTCAAAGTAATTTTGAAAGTCTACAACTTGATCAAGATGTAGCTTAAACTCACCAACCATTTGATTTTTAGAAGGTAATTCCCCTTCCTTGATGCAATACTCTAATATCTGCACCATTATTTCAGTTTCCCTCTCTATTTTTTTTTCTAAATATAACTCGATGTTTTTATATATCTCATCTCTTAAAAGAAACGAAATTCCTCCATAACTTGATCTAGAGTAAGGTGAATTATATAATCCGATCATACCCAGGATTGGTGTTATCTTATTTTTTTCACTTTCAGCTAGAAAATTATATATCTTATTCCCTTCATATAATTATTCCAAAAATTGAAGCGTAGTAATATCCCTTTTCTCAACAAGAGTTTGTATTTCTTCTCTAACATTTGGTCTAGGTGGGTTCCATACTTTAATCCCCATCAAACGCTTTACTTTTGGAAGTAATTTACTAAAATGTTTATCAACCACACTCCTCAAGAAAGGTGTATAGCCCGGTATTGACTCCGTTTTCTTTCCGTCCGCTGAAGTCCAGCGAAGAGGCTTCAGAATACCCGCTCTAATTAACTTTCCGTCATTTAGTTCTTCTCCGTAAATTGCATTATACTGAACATTAAGGGAAGGAAAATTCTCTTCTGGTGAATTGTTGTATATATGGATAAATTGCTTTACCTCATCATCAGATTCTTTAATCTTAATAAGAATAGAATTGATAAACAACTTCGAATAAGGTTCATGCTGAAGAGTTTTTAGAATATACTCTCGAAGCTTATTGATTGTATATTTATCTTCTTTAAGTTCTAAAATCTTTTCTACTTCTTTTCTGAAAGTGCTCATTATTTGATCTATTTCTTGTTCTTTAAGATCATAAGTCAGCTTGAGATTAGTCCGTATGTAAGAATAGTTTTCTTCAATTCCGTATCCAGCACTCATCGAGGTGGGATTTATGGTAAATTGCAAAAATCCATCCAATATATTGATATCATCTTCATACTTTTGAAGAATTTTATTAATAATAGTAATATCCATCTTTAACCCTGTAATTTTTACTTTGAAAATTGTTAGTAAGTATATAGAAAAGAGACCTTTTAAATTATGTTATAAACCCTTTGAATGTTAAAAGTGATATAGAATACTAAGGAAATAGGAATAAGCAAGATATTTCGTATTATTAGTTAATAAGATTTATCCGAGATTTCTTCTTTTAATAAATCTTAAAATATGAATAATATTATCTTTTATCTCAAATAACAGGTAAATATATGGTGGTTTTTATAAAATTTGGCGAATATAAAAAATTGAAAATTACAGACCATTGGAACCGAGAAGATCAAGACTTCACTCCATGGTTAAGTCAGAATTTAGAGTATCTCAATGACGCATTGGGATTGGATATTCAATCCTCAGACATCGAATATCCTACTGGGAGTTTTTCTGTAGATATATTAGCCTTAGACGAAAATGGGGAAACCGTGATCATCGAAAATCAATACGGCAAGTCGAATCATGACCATTTGGGAAAAACTCTCACATATCAAGCGTACCATGATGCGAAAACGGTAATCTGGATTTGCGAAGAGACCAGACCGGAGCATGAAAAAGTATTTAATTGGTTGAATGAAACGGTATCGGACGGCACTCAATTTTATTTGGTACAGTTAGAACTCTTTCAGATCGATGATTCCCGTCCTTTTCCGAGATTTGAGAAAATCTGTTATCCTTCTGAAATTTCAAACTCGGTTAGAAAAGAAAAACGCGAATTAACCGAACGACAGAGAAACCGTAATGAGTTTTGGGAATTGTTTGAAGAGAAATTTACCGAACTCAATCCCGCTACAAATCTTATAGGAGGAAGAACACGAAAGATTACTTTAGAATCGGGTGCGCTATACTTGATTTTTCGTATTACCAATAAAGAGGCAAAAATAGAATTAAGTTTAGAATCAGGTGATCCTCAAACAAATAAAGATCTCTTTAAACGCATAGAATCAAAACAAGCGGAAATAGAAGCAAAATTTTCCCGTTCTTTGATATGGAATTTTCAAGAAGGAAGAAAAATGCAAAAAATACAACATGTTATTGAAGGGGGAGGATTAGATGATGATGACAGATGGGAAGAGATTCAAGAACAAATGATACATCGCATGAAAGAATTTAAAACGGCATTTAAACCATACCTATAATAAATTTTATCTTTGTCCCTTTTTTGTTTAAATACCCTCACACGATCCAAGACTCATATTAAGATCCGCATACCAAATATGGTGAGGAAAAATAACACAAACCTTTTCAGTAGCAATAAAGGATATGCAAGGAGAGTCATTACGTTATAAAGTTGACCTACCCAAAACCTACACAACCGTTATCGACACCCTTCTTCGCACCCGTTCCATCGCCCTCATAAAACACCAAACACAGATTACCAAAAACCTTTCGGAAAACATTTTTATCGTTATCAGAGAATCGCAATTCATTCCGTTAAATATCATAAGGCTAAATATTAAGAAGTTTCTAAGTAATATTTCATACTATACTCGGTTTCTACGGGAATACACGATTCACTATGAGCCGAATCTGAACTCAGCATATCGCACCGTCAGAGTGTATCTTCACAAACTCCATCGGATAGCCCCTGTGTTTGAATACTCTCGCGCAAAAATTAACCTTAAGACACTTCAAGGGTTTTGTTATCGGAAAAATATATGGCCGCATCTTACCACTCAGCTTGCGATGACCATCGCGCTCACGGATAAAAATAATACCGCTCATACGGACAAACTTAAAAATATAAACGTAAGACTAATTTCTAATTGTTCAGCATATGCGTTTTATGAGTTAAGAAAAAAATTACTTCACGTGGGAGTGATTCGGGATGAGTGATACTCAAGAAGTTTATCAAGCACTTATGGATTTGGGATTTACCGAAGAGGACTTGGAGGAGGAAGTGAGACAAAAAGAAAGTAAATTCCATGGGTTTATTACCAAGCAAGGAGCTCTATTTCTCATCGCAAAAGAAAACGGGATTCAGATTCGAGCCGAAGATGTCGATCCCGAAGCATATGCGGAAGCCGAGCAAGAAGTGGATTACAACGAGTTTATCGTTCCAATTGAGGACTTAGACAAACAAATGACAAATATTGTGCTTTTGGGGAAGGTCACGCGCATTTTTCCCGTTAATGAATTTGTGAGAAAAGACGGTACCGCCGGAAAAGTAGGATCATTCTTAGTGACCGATGCTTCCGGAACAACAAAAGTGGTTCTATGGGGTGAACAAGTGAAAATAATGGAAAGCGAATTTTTTCAGGTGGGCACCACTATAAGATGCATTAACGGTTATGCAAAAATCGGATTAAAAGAACTTTTGGAGGTCCATTTTTCCAAAAAAAGTAAGCTGCTCTTGGATCCCCAAGACATTTCGAAAAAAATGCGATCCAAATTAGAGCAAATCCCTATTCCCAAGGGAGCCGGAATGAATACTCTTAGTAAAAACACAGGGGAATATGAAGGATATAAAGGTGATGAGAAGTTAGAAGTAAAAGATCTTTTTACAAAGGAGGGTTTTATTGCTTCACTATCGGGGATTATCACGATCGGAGGGCTCAAGGAATTTACAAAAGATAACGGAGACAAGTCCTTTTTACTAAAACTCCTTCTGACCGATAGAACCGGAGAAATTACCGTAAATATTTGGGGTATGTCCGCAATCGAGATACTTAAGATGGTCGAAAACGGAATGTCCGTACAGCTTAAGAATGTATTTATCGAGGAGAACGAATATTCCAAGTCAAAAGAGATTACCTTCAACAAAAAATCTGTCATTAAGTTTATATAGATTAATACAAAAGTTTCTGGATTATTTAGCAAGTAACTATAAAATATATAAATACATAATGAGTTATCTTATATTAAATGGCAAAAGAGAAAGCACTCACCTTTAAAGGTATCTATGGTAAACATTTATCAGAATTTAAAGAGCAAATTAAATCTCAATACGTTGATGAATTATTTAATGTTTCGAAACGAGAGAGAGTTGAGTTAAAGACCAAGCACACAAAGGGAGGTGGGGAACCGGAGCCTTTAACAGAAACCATTATTAAAGAAATGCTCCGGGACTGTGAGATTAATCCACTTGATATTACTTCTCAAAAGAGAATTAAAGGAAAAAATTATTCTAAATTCTTAAAGGAGATCAGAAAGGAGCAAGTAGGAAGAATTGTCAGTAAGGTACGTAAGCCTGATTTATTTATCGAATGTGCTGATGGAAATGACCTCCTATTCGAGATTGAGCACTTAAACAAGCCATTAGATAAAGTTGGTGATAATGAGGGAATTGAGCAAGCTCTTTTATGGTATGATTTGGATAAAGGGCTCATTAACGATTCCGATGCAATCGTGACTAACTTCGTTGATTGGTATCTTATCTCATGGGATTTTGAAAAAAGAGATTTTGATATTAATTCATTTCCTCCATGGAAGATGTTAGAGATAATCAAAAATCGAGTTTTAGGTTTAGGAAGAGAGTATATTATTGAGGAAAATGAGGAAGAGAAACAAGAAATAACTACACAATTCTATAATAAATTTTATGAGAGAATAAAAAAGCTAATTGGAGTAGACTCAAAAGTAGAAATTGATATAAGTATAATTAACTATAATAAACCAGACACCATTTCCAAAAAAAAATATAAACAGAAATTAATTAATTATTATCGAAAAATCTTTAGCAGGCTCCTTTTTATCAAAATCATTGTCTCATGGAAGAGACTTACTTTTGATCCTATTTCAGAAAGCATACTTGATAAAAGAAAAAGATATTGGGGAATAGATTTAGGGGATTTATTTTTTGAGGTGTTTAATAAAAAGCCAGAAAACCGGTCTTCGCATATTTTAGCAGAGTTTAAGGA
>WJIN01000006.1 GCA_014730295.1 Promethearchaeota archaeon
GCTCTGTCTGCGGCTATAAACACGAGATGTTATCGTTAAGCGAACGTGAATGGACGTGCCCCGAGTGTGGCACTCATCATCATCGAGATAAAAACGCGTCTGCTAATATTAAGAAAGAAGGAATACGCCTCTTAGAAGAGAGAGGCATCACAGTCATTTCATGACCTACCGTAGGGACTACGGGAATTCACGCTTGTGGAGATCGTGTAAGACGCCATTTAGGCGCGGTGGTCAAGGAAGCAAGAATCCAGCTCCTTTAGGTGCTGGTAGTTCAATGATAATTTCTATTGTAATCAGTTATTTTTAATATAATTTTTAAAAAAAGTCCTTATATTACATTTCATAAAACTATTTGTTAAATATCATATTCTATAAAATAATAAACACAATGAAAGGTGTAATAGAACAAAAGGGATTAATATGTCTGAAGAGAATCAGACCAAGGAAAAAATTCGAATTTTCGTTGCTGTCTGCCGATGAGGCATCAATATTAGTGAAATCATTGATTGCCCAGCGCTCGCCGAATTTTCTAAGACACTGCCAAACGTAGTCGGTGCTGATGAGTATATAAGTATGTGTACGGAACCCGGAGCAGAGTTCATCAAGGAAAAAATGGAAGAATATAATGCGAATAGACTAATAGTTGCAGCATGCACACCGAAAACTCATGAACCTGTCTTTGAAAGCGTATTAAAATCTATGGATATGGATCCCTCATATCTTGAATTTGTAAATATAAGAGAGCATAGTAGTTTTGTTCATAGAAAAGATCCCAAGGGTGCCCAAAAAGTAGCGGAAGATGCTATAAGATCAGCGGTAGCCCGAGCTACCTTATTAGAACCTATTGAGATAAAAGAAGTCGATATCGAAAAACGCGTGCTAGTGATTGGAGGTGGCGTTGCAGGATTAACAGCTGCTATTGATCTAGCAGAAGAAGGGTATGAAGTCCATCTTGTAGAGAAAACACCGACTATCGGGGGAAAAATGGCCCAATTAGATAGAACATTTCCAACAGACGACTGTTCCATCTGAATTTTAGGTCCAGTAATGCTAGAGGCTGCGAGAATACAAGGACTAAATATTCATACATATAGTAATGTTGAAGATGTTGAGGGTTTTGTAGGAAATTTTACTGTAAAAATCCGAAAACGTGCTCGATATGTAAATCAAGATTGTAATGGGTGCGGTGCGTGCGAAGATGTTTGCCCTGCTAAAGGTGCTGATGAATTCAATGAGGGAATGAATGCTCGACCGGCAATTTATGTCGCCTTTGCTCAAGCAGTTCCTTCGATGGCACAAATCGATATGAATAAATGTATCAAATGCGGTCTATGTCAGGGAGTTTGTGAACTCGATGCGATTAATTTCGACCAAGAAGATGAGATAATGGAACTCAACGTTGGTTCAATCATCGTTGCAACTGGGTGGGATGAATATGAGCCGCCAAAAGGATATCTTGGATATGATGAATATCCGAACGTTATTACCCAGATGAAACTTGAGAGGATATTAGCACCAAACGGTCCGACTGTTGGACATTTAGTAAGACCATCAGATGGAAAAGAGCCAGAAAGCATTCTTTTCATCCAATGTGTGGGATCACGAGATCTGAACAAAAATACGTATTGTAGTTCGGGGGTTTGTTGCATGATAACGATTAAGAACTCGAAATTAATTAAGCAACATTATCCTGACGCAGATATAACTGTTGCATACATGGATATCAGAGCTGCGGGGAAGGATTATGAAGAATATTTCACCGCTTCCAGGAAAGAAGGTATAAGATATATCAGAACTAATATTAGCAAAATTGAGGAGGATCCCGAGACTCATAATCTAAAGGTCATCATGCAAAATACGCTGAGAGACTCTATAGGTCTTCAAGAGATGGAGTTTGACTTAGTGGTGCTTTCATGTGCAATGGTGCCACCCAAAGGGATTCAAAAAATTCAAAATACTTTGAAATTAGAAACAAGTCAAGATGGATTCTTCAAAGAATTCCACTCTCGATTAAATCCAATCGATACGAAGATTCCTGGGATTGTACTTGCAGGCGTCAGTCAAGGACCCAAATCTATATCTGAATCGATTTCTCAAGGAAGGGCTGCGGCATCCTCACTTGCAAGACTAATGAGTAAAGAAAAGTTCCAAATCCAACTTATAAGAGCGACCGTAGATAAAGAAAAATGTGCGGAATGTGGATTATGTGAATTAAACTGTCCGTATAATGCTATTAAACTTATGGAAGGCGGTGCTGAAGTGAGTGAAATTCTATGCCGTGGTTGTGGTACTTGCTTGGCCAATTGCCCATCTGAGGCGATTACGCTGCGCTATTACCGCGAGCCCCAATATGAAAAACAAATTGATGCAATGCTAGAAGAAATATAAAGAGGTGGACAAGATTACAGAAAATAACCTAAAAATAATCAGTTTTATGTGTTGGAAGTGAGGTTATGGCGCTGGGGATATGGCAGGAACCATCCGAGCACAATACCCCGCAACTATACGCCCAATTCGTATCAATTGTACTGGTAGAGTTACTCCGAGTTTAATGATGCGTGCGATTGGAAAAGGAGCTGATGGAATAATAGTTGCTGGATGATATCCCGGAGAGTGTGATTATGAAACGGGCAACTATGTAGCTGAAAGAAATGTAAATTATGTAAGAGAAATCATCAGCTCTATGGGCATCGAGCCCGAACGAGTACAGATGTTTCATTGTAGTGCCGCAGAAGGACAGAGATTTCAACAAGAAGTCACGCGTATATCGGAAGAGATTGAAAAATTAGGCAGCAGCCCTTTAAAAGAATCGAAAGAAAAGGAAGAAATGGATTCTAATACAGGAAAAAAGAAAAAAACCGAATAGGATGACTCTTTCGAGCAAATTTTAGTCGTAAGATGACAACCTTGCACAGGTATTCGGTCAGATTTTACTACTTTTTATTCTTAAATTTTTTCATAGGTTTACCATCTTGGTTTTACTATATATTTAAATTTGGTTTTGCCATTTTTACTCATGTGGGAGAATATATACAAGTAAAATTATTACTATAACCCCCGCCAAAAAAATCAGTGCTTGAGTGATAGATTTTTTCATTTTCTTTTGTTTTAACAACTCTGGCATCAATTCTGTACTGGCAAGGTATAAGAAGCCGCCCCCTGAGAATGCCAAAAAGAATAAATTAAAGGTTTCAACTAATCCAGTGAGAAATAAGGCAAATAAACCCCCTAACATTGCTATCATCGCGCTAAGAAAGTTGAATAATAATGCTTTTGTCCTTGAAAATCCGCCATATAAAAGGATACCAAAATCTCCTACTTCTTGGGGGAGCTCATGGAAGAGAACTGCTAGTGTGATAACAATCCCGCTCCCTATACTTGTAGTAAAGGCAACAATAATTATTACCCCATCCAAAAAATTATGCAGTCCGTCTCCAATAAGGTTGAGTAAGGCAAAATTTTTGATTTTTGGCCCTTTTTCAACGGGTTTGTCTAAATTCTCAGTTACCGTATCATAACACACATATTCATTTTCCCTTCGATGTGCATGTCCGTGGAACCAGTAAATAAACCGCTCGATAATAAAGAACACCACATAACCTAGAATAATGAACCCAAATACAAAATTTTCGGATAAACCCGCACCCTCATCAATTAATTCCTCGAGATGATGGAGTGATTCCGGGATAAGATCAAATAAAGCGGTTGCTAATATAGTACCCGTCGCGAACGCAACTAAGACAAAAAGTATGCTATCAAGGGTTTTTTCCTTTAATGAGATCATAAAGATTCCAATCAGGCTAATTGCTCCAATGAAAAAAATCGCGATAAAGCCATAAATTATTTCCATATTAATCAGTTTTTCCGATTTGTATGTTTTAGATTTTTAATTTTTAAAGCTTTTTAAAATTTGTATTGATAAAACAAAATTTTTCACATTTGTTTTACTTTTTATTGTTAAATTAATTTAGATATATTAAATATGTTTAGTTTCGGAAAAGATCCAGATGAGAAAGCGGACAGTGATTTTGAAAAAGCAGAGCAATTATTCGATGCACTGCAGTATAAAAAGGCGGGAAAATACTTCACATCTGCAGGGGAAAACTATATAGAGATAAAAGATTATGCATCTGCCGAGGAGGCATATTTTAAAGCAGCAAATTCATATTTACAAGATGAAAAACATATTGATGTGTTAGATTCCCTACGAAAGGCTGCTGATGCGTCACTCCATCAAGAAAAATATGAATATGCACAGACTCTATTTAATAAGTCCTTAGAGTACTTGAAAAAATTGAAACCATCGGGTACTCGGGATGGTTACTATATGGTTTTGTCATCATTATCATTTTTATGTTATTTTGTTTTAGGAAATCCCGATAAAGGGTTACAATTACTTAAAAAAATTCGTAAGATGGTTAAAGATGATTTCTTCAAAGAAAATCCATTAATTCATTTAGCCACGAACTTAACAATTGCAATTCGTGATAAAAAACCAGTTTATATAGAGAAAATTATTGAAGATTTCAAAAAAATCGACCTTAACGAAATCGAAATGAAACTCGCAAAGATTGCCATCCTAATGGCCGAGATACAGTCCAATCTCACTCCAGAACTTATTCTTGACCAAGAAACTTACACCACCCGTGAATTAATTGGAATTGATGTAAAAATAGATGGGACTATTTTGGAGGCGATAACCAATAATTCTTTTTATGATTATGCAATCTCAGATTTTATTATCTCCGAATATCGAATGGATCAATCCGATAATCTCACTATCCAAACAAAACCAGATTTGCCAGTTAACCTAATACCTGGTCAAACTCTCCAATTTCAAATGGTATTAAAACCCCATTTTCAAGTTGAAAACTGTTTTATCGGTCCATTTAAATTAAAATGTGAGCTAAATCAATCGTTAATCTGCTATATCGAAGATAAAGACCAACACAATGTGGAGCTTACAGCACCCCCGACTTATTTGGATGTAGCTGTGAAAAGTCTCAAGCCCCCATTGATTGACCAAACTTTTCCCCTTGAAATTCTTATTGAAAATA
The DNA here is from genome assembly GCA_014730295.1 of Promethearchaeota archaeon. The sequence goes on from WJIN01000006.1 coordinate 5,058, forward strand.
ATAGCGATGGAGAGGCTTCGAATTTAGAGATTCAGATCGAATTACCCGAGATTCTCCAATTGAGAAGGGGAACAACAGAAAAACAGATTTATTCGCTTAGATCGAATGAGAATATTCGATGGGAAATTAATGCACGACCCGTGGAAGCAGCAGAATCGGAAATAAAAGTTAAATTGAAGTATGAAGATCCTGATCAAAAAGTTGTCGAGGAAACCAAATCCTTTCCCATTTCAATAAAATTATAAATATATTTTATCTTATTCTCACTAGAAAGGATTATAATCATAACAATGAGACTGAAAGTAAAAAAAATTAATTTTGAAACTAGTAACACGAAAGATGTGGTACTAAATTATAAAGATGCCGCAAAGTTAGGACAAAAAGCAGGAGAACGTGTCACCATAAAGAATATGGCCACAGAAAGACTAAATAATAAGTTTTGGGTCGCTATCGTCCAGATTGCTCATTCTGATACTATTCTGGCCTCAGGGGAGATTGGAATCTTTGAGAATACTCTCAGAGATTATGAACATTTAAATGAGGGAGATGAGGTATCCGTAAAACCTGCCGAACCACCTGACTCCTATAAATATATTAAGAAAAAGATTAATAATAAGAAATTAAGTGGGGATGAGATAAATAGGATAATAAAAGATGCAGTTTCAGGTAGCTTATCGAAAATTGAACTTGCTTCCTTCATAACGGGTATCGCAATAAACGGAGCAGATAATGAAGAAATGACTGCCTTAACCTTGGCAGAAGCCGAAAGTGGGGAAAAATTCAATTTTGGCCCAGAAGTGTTTGATAAGCATTCCACGGGAGGTGTTCCAGGAAATAAAGTCTCTTTAATCATTGTTCCCATAGTTGCTGCTGCGGGATTAATTATTCCGAAAACCAGTACAAGAGCGATTACCTCACCTTCTGGAACCGCAGATTCAATGGAGGTTTTGGCACCCGTCACCTTCACCTCGGAAGAGGTGGAGAATATGGTCTCCGAATTGAATGCATGCATCATCTGGGGTGGGGCATTGGACATCGCGCCCGCAGATAATGTGCTTATTGAAGTAGAGCGTCCACTTCATTATGATCCCTGGGGATTGATGATCCCTTCAATTTTAGCTAAAAAAATCGCGATGGGGGTAAATGCTGGTTTAGTATTGGATATACCTGTTGGGGAGGGTACCAAATTTTCAACCCCCGATGAGGGAAAAAAGTTTGCCCATGTATTTAAACAAATTGCAAGTAACTTTGGGGTTAAAGCGGAATGTGCTCTGACTTTAGCACATCAACCTATAGGGCATGCAGTTGGACCCGCTATCGAGGCAAAGGAAGCGTTGAGGCTACTATTGGATTATAATGCAGGACCCAATTCCCTTATAGAAAAATCCACATCTTTAGCTGGAATTCTCTTAGAGATGGGCGGGAAAGCACAGCGAGGTGAGGGTCAAAATCTGGCAAAAGAGATCTTACAATCAGGGAACGCCTATAAAAAAATGAGAGATATAATTGAGCTGCAAGGGGGTGATCCGGATATTCAACCGGATGATATCGAATTAGGTCCATACCAGAAAGATTTTTATTCAAATAAATCCGGGCACATTACTGAGGTTGATAATGCAATAATTAACCAAATCGCAAAGGCGGCCGGATGTCCTTACGCGAAAACTTCGGGAGTTGAGATCTATAGAAAACAAGGTGCCAAAATTGAAAAAGGGGAAAAGATTTTTACGATTTATTCCAATAGCGAAAATAAATTAAGGCGTGCCAAAAAAATTTATAACAGCACAGGTGGGCCGATAATACTTGGCGGAATGTTAATTGAAAGAATTTGATTTATTTATTCTTATAGAAGCTATTCTCATCATCAAATTTTATACTCTCCTTAATAACAATTTTCCAAAATAAATTTCTACTATAAGAAAAAATTTTAAGTTAATCCAATGACTCCGTTATCTGTAGAATAAACCTTAGAAATATTTCAAAAAGAAATGAGTAATTATAAGCCTTTTTCCCTCTTGGTTAAACCTGCTGGGGCAGACTGTAATCTACGCTGTAAATACTGTTTTTATATTGACCATCTGGAAATTCAAGAGCCTAAACCACGGATGTCAGATGAGACCCTAGAGCGAATGATTTCAAGTTATATGAACACAAACCAAAATGGGAATTATGCTTTCGGATGGCAAGGTGGAGAACCGACTCTGATGGGCTTGGATTTTTTTAAAAATGTGGTAAAATATCAGCAAAAGTATGGACATAGCGGAGCACTAGTCAGCAATGGATTACAGACAAATGGAACGTTAATCACAGATGAAATGGCGAAATTTTTCGCTCAATATAAATTTTTGATAGGTGTGAGTCTTGATGGGCCACTTAAGCTGCACAATCATTATAGAAAAACCATAGGCGGTAAAGACTCACATTCTATGGTAATGAAGGGGATAAAAAACCTAAGAAAATATGATGTGCAATTTAATATATTGATGCTCGTGAATGATGTTGCTGTTAGACAACCAGAAAAAATCTATAAATATATGTTAGATAATAGTTTTTATTTCCACCAATATATTCCATGTATTGAATTCGATGAAAACAACGATCCCCTTCCCTTTTCGATAACTGGGGAACAATGGGGGGATTTTCTTTGTAAAATTTTTGATCTCTGGGCTAAAAAAGATAAATATCGAGTTTCTATAAGATTATTTGATTCTATATTAGAACATTTGATATATGGAGAGACGCATGTGTGCTATATGAATAATAATTGTTGTCAGTATTTCGTAGTGGAATATAATGGAGGAATATATCCTTGCGACTTTTTTGTCCGAGACGATCTTAAACTGGGAAACATTAATACAGGGGACTGGAAGGAGTTCTTAAACTCCTCGAGATATAAAAAATTTGGCTCTCATAAGTCGATATTGAATGAAGTATGTAAAGCTTGTCCTTTCCTAAATATTTGTTATGGGGATTGCCAGAAGAATCGTCCAGGTAATACAAATAATCCAAAGACTCTGAGTTTTTTATGCAAGGGATGGAAAAAGTTCTATGCTCATACATTACCTTCTTTTGAAAATCTTGCAAAAAAAATTCGTTTAGAGCGAAACATTCCAAAGAGAGACCTAAAAACCCCAGTTAAATTCGGACGGAACGACCCATGTCCCTGTGGAAGCGGAGAAAAATATAAAAAATGTTGCATGAAGCCGGGAATAATTTAGATATCCCAAAATTAGACTTGAAAGAGATATAAAATAATTTAATTTAATATTCACTTAGCTATTCTTAAGAAATGAGTTTGAATGCTAAAGAAATCCTTAACAACTTTGAAAAAGGAATTATCGATTACGATTCTATGAAGAATTCTTTAGTCTATCTACTTGAAAATTCTAAAAACATAAATGATAGGTTAGAATCTATCCAGATTATTAATAAATTATGCATAAACACCGACAAAATATTTCAAATTCTTGAAAATAGTTTAATCTCCGATTCAAGTGAAAAAGTTCGAGCTCTTTGCGCGAGAACACTGAAAAATCTCTTTAAAGAAAAAGCACTCAAGCCACTAAAATGGGCATTAAAAAATGAAAAGGTATTAGAGTGTATAATCTGCATCTTGTCGATGGTAGGAGAAATTAATACAAGGGAGTCAAAGAAGATCTTGTTGGATAATATTAATATAATTAATAAAAACCATTACAAATATAATTTGAAAGATATCATTGAAGAAGATCTTTATCAAAATTTCAATAGTGAAGAGCTTGCGGAAAGTCTAATCAATTATTACATTATATCTTCATTGAAACTTAAATTGGGCTATTTAAAGTTTGAAGAAAATGCTAAAGGAGAGATTATAAAATTAGATCTTTCTGGAATAGACTCTCAAGGGCTAAGTCGTAAAGTATCAAGATCCCTTCAACAAATTCTTTCTCTTTCCTTACTAAAGCACCTAGACATTAGCAATAATGATTTATTACAATTGGAGATTCGATTTCCAAAAGATAATTATCTTGAAATTATTGATCTAAGTTATAATCGACTACGCTCTTTACCAGATTCTATTGTACATTTGAAAAACTTAAAAAAGCTCATTTTAAAATCAAATAAACTAAAATCCTTACCAAATTCAATAAATTCCCTCAAATCATTAGAAATTTTAATTTTAAGGGATAATAATCTAAACCAGCTTCCTCTATCTATAGGTGCATTAAAAAATTTAAAATTATTAGACCTTTACCATAATAAGCTGTCACATTTACCAAAAGATTTTGATCAGTTAGATTCTTTAAAGTATTTAGACCTAGGATGGAATCAATTTCAAGCAATACCTATGCCTATTAGAAATCTGAAAAAATTGGAAAAGCTTAGTATGGTACGAAATAATATATTAAAAATTCCCGATTGGTTTAACGAATTAAAATTATTGAAATATTTTTCAATTTATGATAATAATGTGGAGAAAATTCCAAAGGACGTAGGGGAACTCAAATCTTTAGAAGAATTGAACTTTAGGAATAATAATATCAGTAATTTACCTAAAAGTTTGAAAAACCTTACGAATCTGAGAATTTTAAATTTAAGCTGGAACCAACTAGAATTGCTTCCTGAATGGATTAGCGAGTTAAAATCTTTGGAACAACTTAACCTATGGAGGAATAATCTAACCGAAATCCCGGAATCAGTAAAAGATTTGAATAATTTGAAATTGCTATATCTAAATTTCAATAATTTTGCTAAACCACCTGGTTTTCTCAGAGAACTAGAACAAAAAGGCGTTCAAGTCAAAATCTAATCTATCTCTAATAAAATACAAATTTAAATGGATTTTAGAATTTAATTACAAGAGTAAACGACATGGATTTAAGACCTGATACTATTCTGAAGAATTACAATTCAAATTTATTAAATAAATCAGCAGCTATTCAGCAGCTCATATCTGTAATTGAAAATAGCAGTAATTTGAATCATAGAATAGAAAGCCTAAAGCTTCTGGTCGAACTACATACCAAAAAAGAGAAAATTTATGAATTAATAGAGAATTTACTCATTTCGGATTCGGACTCACGAGTGAGGTGTTTGGCTGCAAAAATTATGAAAGACCATTTTTTAAATAAGGCTTTCAGCGCAATGAAGTGGAGTCTTGCTCATGAGACCTCTATCAATTGTTTGATCACGATTATTAAAGCACTAGGAGAAATAAACAATGATGAAGCTATGGATTTATTACATACCGATCTACAGAAAGTAGAATCTTCATCGTTCAAAACACATATAAATAAATACTTAGAAAAAAATCCAGATCTATATCAAAATGGGAGAGAGATTGCTGAAATTCTTAATAATTATTATATCCTAACATTTTTGGAAAAAAAATTTGATAAGATACTTTATACTTTGAAAAAGGGAAAAATAATTGAACTTGATTTGTCTAATATCGGCAGCCATGTATTTGAATATAATATGCTTAATTATTTGCCCGATTTTGTTTGTAAATTAAAATCACTGAGAAAATTAGATCTCAAGTTCAATCGAATAAGGAAATGTCCAAATACCATAAAAAATCTCAAAAAGTTAAAATTCTTAGATGTTAGTTATAATAAATTAAAGAAGATCCCTCAAGAGATTCGATATCTTCATGAATTGGAATATCTAAACATAAAAAATAATAATTTAAAAGAATTACCATCAACCATAGGAGATTTAGTTAGTTTAATAATCTTTAATTTGCGGTCCAATAACTTGATTGAAATACCCGCCACAATTGGCTCCCTATTTAACTTAAAAGAGCTAATCTTACATGGGAATCAGATTAGAGGATTACCCGCGAATCTAGGAAATTTAAAAAACCTAGAACTCTTGGATTTAGGTTCTAATAACTTCCAACATATCCCAGATGCGATTCAGAAATTAAAAAATTTGAAGAGACTGGGATTAGGTGGTAATAAACTCATTGATGTACCATATTGGATTGGTAATTTGACTTCACTTAGAGAATTACACTTATATGACAATATTATAGATAAATTACCAGAATCAATATCAAAATTGAAATCCTTGGAGGAATTAACTTTATGGAATAATAATTTGAAAACCCTTCCAAAATCTTTTACTAGCTTAAAATCATTGCAACGACTTAATTTAAGCTGGAACCAAATAGAAACGCTTCCAGAATGGATCTCAGAAATTAAATCCTTAGAAATTTTAAGCTTATGGGGAAATAATTTGGAGGGAATTCCCGCTTCACTTGAGAAATTAAAAAATCTAAGAATCTTGGATTTAAATTTTAATGAAAATATTAAAATTCCTTCAAATCTGGCAAATTTAAAGAAAAATGGACTAATAATCTATAAATAATGTGATAAAATGAGAAACAAAATTGGCGAAATATATCATAAACTAAAACATAATATAATTGATAAGGATGTCGCGATTGACCAAATTATTTCAATTATTGATCATATTCAGAATCACAAAGAAAGATATGAGGCAATTAAAACATTAGCAACATTGGATATTAAACACGATGAGTTATTTCCATTATTGGAGAGTTTATTACTATCGGATTCAAATGAAAAAATAAGAATCCACGCTGCGAAGATCATAAAGAATGACTTTTTACATCTCGCTTACAAACCCATGAAATGGGCATTAGCGCATGAAAGCTCTCCCGCAGTATTGGAGCAAATTCATGAGGCTCTCATGAGAATTTTAAAACATCAAAAATTTTCCAAATCTTCAGATATCAGAAAATTTTTAATTAGAGAACTAGATGATATTGAAAATAAAGAAATTCGCGTAAGTTTCAAAATTCTTAAAGAAAAACAAGGAATAGAAAGTTTCTCGAATCAAGACCTCATAAATATTTTATTAAATTATTACACTTTAATATATTTGGAAAAAACGTATTGGAGAATACATTATTCCTTGGAAAATTTTAAGATTACAAAACTAGATTTCATTTTCAAGGGATTAACAAAATTTCCAGACGCTATTAAATATTTAACATCCTTAAAATCTTTGATTTTCAGGTATAATCAAATATCAGAATTACCAGAATGGATTGGAGACTTAGAATCTCTTGAGGTATTGAATTTTAATGTAAATGAAATTTCTTCACTCCCCAATTCGATTGGGAATTTAGGAAATCTCGAGGAATTGTATCTATGGAAAAATAATCTTAAAAAGTTGCCCTCTTCTGTTGGATCTTTGAAATCTCTCAGGAAACTTAACCTAAGATTGAATTATATTTCTTATCTCCCCATCTCTATAGGAAATATGAGCTCCTTAAAAGAACTTAACCTTCATGATAATAAATTACAATATCTCCCCGATTCAATCGGCCAATTAAAATCACTACAGAAATTAAATCTGAGTTGGAATTTATTAGAGCAAATTCCAACTACTATTGGTAATTTAGACTCATTAGAAAGTCTTGATCTAGGAAAAAATGAGTTAGAAACATTACCCGATACTATTGGCAATCTCACCACACTAAAAAATCTTAATCTTAGTGAAAATCGATTAAAGCAGCTTCCCACCAGTATCGTAGATTTACAAAATTTAGAATATCTCAATCTTACAAGAAATAATTTAATTTCCCTGCCAAAAAATTTAGATTCTTTGCCAAACCTCAAAGAATTATATGTAGGAGAAAACCAAATAGATTCTTTCTCTACAAAAATTAAAAATTTGGAACATATTGGAGTCAAAATATTTTTTTGATGGTTTTATCAGACTTACGTAGAATTAGAATTATAAACGAGGGATTCATTGGGTTTCATAAAGGTTTTCAATTTCCCTAACGGTAGTTACGTCCCTAGGACCTTTATCATTTCGGAATCTCTGAAATACGGGAAATCTCATTGAATATCCTAATGAGGAAAATTTTTCACTCAAAGTGATTTCATCCCCAATTATTTCAATTACTACCTCTGGTTTTAACCAAGTATCAGGCTCATCCTCACAGATCACATTATTCGGTTTCTTTGATACCTCATATTGTTTCATATCTTCCATTAGATTATTCATTATTTCATCAGTCCAACCAGAGGCAATTCTCGTAAAGGCAGTATATTGATCATGTTTAGGTTCATAAACCGCCCCGATATATGTTCCATATACTCCCGACCTTCTTCCACGACCATAAAATGCGCCAACTAATACAACATCGATAGTATCTTTTAGTTTTCCCCCTTCTAATCCTTTCAATTTTATCCATAAGAATCCTCTATTTCCTGCTTGATATATAGAATCATCTTTCATTGATTTAGCAATAATCCCTTCAGTTCCTTGTTCTCGAGCTTCATTAAAAAATTCAAGTAATTCTTCCGTTGAGTTTATAAGTTTGGACTTTACCAATTTCAACTCATCACATTCTTCTATGATATTTTCTAATTTTGCTCGCCTTTTTGGAAGAATTTTGTCTATATATTCTTCCTCATCTAATTTCAACAATTCGAATAAAAAGAGACAAACCGGGATTTCTTTTAGAGTTTCTCTAACTTCATATTTTCTTCTTCGCTTACTTAATACTTGAAAAGGAAGCATTTTCTCATAAAATGTGTCCATAGCAACAACTTCGCCTTCTAAAATCACGTTCTCAGCTTTGATATTACTCCTTATTATTTCACAGACATCAGGGTATTGTTCTGAGATTTCAAGTAATCTTCTCGAAAATAACGTTATTTCATCTCCTTGCTTGTGAATTTGTAATCTCTCCCCGTCTAATTTATATTCTGCTATAAAGGGTTTACCTAATCGTTCTATTATTTCTCCATATGGCACTCGTGAAGCGAGCATCATTCGTATGGGAACTCCATATGAGATCTTTATTTTTTTAACCTCTTCTAACCCTTTTTCAGCCAGGATTCTCGTTATATCTCCCAAATCTGGATGAAGATTATATCCTTTTTCTATTATGTCTCTATTTTCCTTATCTCCCGTAAATCCAATTGCTAGCCCATCTATAATTGTTTGGGTAGATACTCCTACCCGTAAAGTTGAGGTAATAATTCTTAGAAGATATTTCGTTTCTAAAGGACTAATTTTGCTTATGAGCCCTCTCAAAATTCCTAATTTGGTATCATGAGAACCAGATCCTTCGGTAACGGCAATCTTTTTAAGTTCTGAATAAAGTTGAGAAATTTCAATTGACCCCGTTTTCTGATTAGATTCCGAATTAAAATCAAATAGAGACTTTTGTTTTTTACTATCAGAAAGAATTCTTTCCGCAGTGAGACCGATATCTCCTTTTTTTACCAATATATTTCTAATTTTTTTTGGATCTATCCCCGAATGAATGGATAATGCTTCTATAATCATTTTTTCAGCAAGTCCCATCTTTGGAAATTGCTTTATATTGGATACAAGATGGCCTTGGAGTAGATACATTATCTTTTCTAAATCTTGATATTCCGCATTTTTTTCTAACTCTTGAAAAAAATTTGATAATATCTCAATCATCTCAAGACGTTTCGTGGTGCCTTCTAATTCGGAAAATAGTTGAGCGAGTCTCTTGAACTTCATATCTCTCAGTTGAAAGTATTAAGTAAAACTATAAAACCTTATCTTCTTTTGAGATAGAAATGGAAAAAAAATGAGAAAAAAATTTGGGTTTACCTATTTTAATAATTTGTTAAGCTCGACAAACCTTTTCTGGATAGCAGTCTTAATGTCTTTTGAAATTCCAGAAAATGAGCCAGAACTAAATTTTAAATTTCCATCTGAAATGGAGAACGTACATATTGGACCATCCATCATCTCTACTGAATATGTATCATTATCCTTTTTGGATATCCAAATATCATCGTAATGGTCTAATATTGCAACCATAACAAACGCGATTTTTGCCTGCGTTGTTGAGTCTTGCGCTTCAGTTTTCTTTGCCTCTGCTTTTGGTGCTGTCGGTTCTTTTGGTGCTGTGGTTGTTTTGATTTCTGGTTCAAGTCTGGGTTTTGGTTTCGGTTTGGGTTCGGGTTCAGTCTTGGGCTCTGGTTTTGAAGATTGTGCCTCTTGAGGTTTCGGTTTTGGTTTTGGTGCTCCCCTCGCTGCGGAAGGTGCTCCTGCTTCCATATCAAATGTAATTGCATAGTTATCCAATTTCTTGTGCTTTTTGTCAAGTAATTCTTGTAATTCCTCGTTCAATTCTGTTTCTTCCTGCACTCTACCTACTTTTCGTGCATCAATTTCTTTTAATTGTTTTACATCTCTACCTATTATACTTTTCCCAATGGTATATCCGTGTCCCTTCAATGATTCTGCTTGTCGTAATGCAGTTCTTCTTGCCACGAGTCCTTGCTTTTGCCCGTGCCATAGATAGACTGCCATCGTCGATTCATCAAGAACAATTATAGAGCGGTCGGGCTGAAGCTGATCCTTACTCCAATCAATCGGTTCTATAACGCCGCCTTCTAAAACGTTAAACATTATGCCATAGTCTGTCATCTTTTTATCTTTTTTCTGTATGGTGTTTATAATTTAATTTAACTAGATGTATTTATAAATTAAATAAAAATAAAGCAATTTAAAAATTAAGTTTTTTACCAAAAAAATACACAAAATCAAAAATTTCAAAATTCTTGAAAGATTTAAATATATTATAAATTACGAAAACTATAAACAAGGTTATAAACAGTGAATCAATCCGAAAAAATGCTCAAGCTTACAATCCCAAAAGGAAGCTTACAATCAGACGTTACTTCCTTTTTTGAACAGGCTGGACTTAAATTACGATTCTCATCTAGTCGTGATTATAGGCCCTCAATTAATGATCCTGAAATTTATATTAAATTACTTCGCCCACAAGAAATTCCAAATTATTTAATAGGTGAGGATGAATTTGATTTAGGAATCAGTGGAAAAGACTGGGTGAAGGAAACGAACGCAGATGTAGAGGAAATACTGGATTTAGAAATTGGAGGTGTTCGAATCGTATTTTGTCTTCCCAATACATGGGAAAATGTTGAATCTATTGATGATATTTTGAAAGAATTCCACAAAGATAATAAAACGTTTAGGATATCTACAGAATATCTCACCTTATCACTGGATTATATTGGTAATAATAAAACATACAAGGAATTATACGGTGATAAAGCTCCTCTAGTAATTACACCCTGGAGAACATGGGGTGAAAATGAAAAAGTCAAAATTTTCTTATCATTTGGCGCTACTGAGGCAAAACCTCCCGAAGAAGTTGATGCGATAATTGATAATACCCAGACGGGTTCTACATTACGAGCAAATAATTTAAAAATTGTAGACGTTATCGATAGGTCAACTGCGCTCCTTATCGCAAATAAAAATGCGATGGAAGATGAATGGAAACGAGAAAAAATCAAAGATTTAAAGGTGCTACTAATGGGAGTGATAGAGGCATCAAAAAAGCTCCATATCTTTATGAACGTAAAAAAGGAGAATTTAGAAAAAATTCTTTCAAAATTACCGGCATTAAAACGACCGACAGTATCAGAGTTGGCTGGAGATAATAATAATGGATGGTGCGCAATCAACACTATCATCAAGAAGGAAGAGTTTCTGAATCTAATTCCCATATTAAGAAAATATGCTCAAGGTTTAGTAGTTCACGAGCCACGACAAATCCTCCCCTTAGAAAAAATAAAATAAACCAAATATAAATGGGTTTTATGGTAAATATTCGAACGATTAATTCCAGTGAAATTACAGAAGAAAATGTGGAAGAATTCATTCCTAGAACTTCTTCTAAGTTAAAAGATCTTCAGTATGATGTGATGGAAATAGTAAATGAGGTTATTATCAATGGGGATCAAGCTCTAATAGACTTCACAGAGAAATTCGATAAAGTCTCCTTGAAAAAAGGAGATATAATGGTGACTAAAGAAGAGATTGAAGAAGCATATGAGAATATTGATAATGATTTGCTTGAAGCCCTAAGATTTGCTAAGAAAAACTTGATCACGTTCCATGAGGCTCAAGTACGTGAAGAGTGGTATATTGATATCATCGATGGTGTTAAAGCGGGACAAGTCGCACGTCCGATTGACTCTGTTGGATTATATATCCCGGGAGGAAAAGCAATATATCCAAGTACTGTATTAATGGCCGCAGCTCCGGCAAAAGTGGCGGGAGTGAAAGATATCATCTTGTGTTCTCCTCCGCAACAAAATGGCACAATAGCCTTCGAGATAATTGTTGCAGCAAATGAGTTTGGAATTGATAAAATGTTTAAGGTTGGAGGTGTCCAAGCGATAGCAGCTATGGCACATGGAACGGAAACTATCCCAAAAGTCTTAAAGGTAGTTGGTCCGGGGAATAAGTGGGTTAATGCCGCTAAGCAATTACTCTCTAATATCATTGCGATAGATAATCCCGCGGGTCCCTCTGAAATTATGATTATTGCAGATAACAGTGCAAATTATGAATATGTTCTGATCGATTTAATCTCTCAATTAGAACATGATCCCGATAACATGGCTGCAATTATTACTGATTCAGAGGATCTATTGGAAAAAATTGAACAACATTTGGATTTGTATATTCAAAATTCTAAAAGAAAAGAAATCATAGAATCGGCTATAAATAATTCCCTACTAATAAGGGCGGAGAATATGGAGGAATGCATACGAGTAAGTAATATAATAGCTCCTGAACATGTGGAAATTCTTACTACAAACCCTAAACAGATACTTAAGAAAATTAATAATGCGGGGGCGATTTTCTTAGGTTCCAATTCACCTGTTCCCTTAGGGGATTATTCAGCAGGTACCAATCACATTCTTCCCACAGGAGGGTATGCGAAAACGTACTCTGGACTTAATACTCTGGATTTTATTAAATTGATTGATGTGTTAGAATGCTCCGGTAAAGGTCTTAAAAATTTGAGTAGTTCAGCAATGAAAATCGCGGAATATGAAAAATTGTTTGCACATCGCGAATCTATCCAAAAACGGTTAGAAGATAAATCTTAAAACGATTCTTATTTAATTTTTGCTTAATTTTATTATATGATTAGTTTATGGACTTCAAAAAGTTAATTAGAAATCATCTTAAAGACTTTGAGGCATATGTTCCCGGAGAACAACCGACGGAAGGAGGATGGATAAAACTAAATACTAATGAAAATCCCTACCCTCCTCATCCAGAAATAATAGCTGATTTAAAAAATGCCGCAGATGAAAGACTCAAATTATATCCAGATCCATCAGCCAGAGTATTACGTGAAAGATTTCTCAATTTATATCTGAAAGATTTTGATACAGTTGATCATATCGACAATATATTTGTGGGAAACGGGACCGATGATGTATTGGAAGTAATTTTCAAACTATTTATTGAACCCGGAGATGATGTCTTTTTTTTTGACCCTTCCTATGGAATGTATTACACTTTAACAGAACTTTATGGAGGGAATTGTATTGAGATACCCTTAGGGGAAAATTTCTCCTTTCCAGAAAGAAGTTATGATATTAAAGGCAAATTACTTATTATCAATTCCCCGAATAATCCAACGGGTCAATCATTTGATAATGATTCAATTCAGAATGCGTGCGAATCCTTTCCGGGAGTTGTTATAGTTGATGAAACTTATGCTGACTTTAGTAATACATCTGTTTTACCCCTCCTAAGGCAGGTTGATAATCTTGTAGTTACACGAAGCTTCTCGAAAAGTTTTTCTCTTGCGTCTCTGCGATTAGGGTTAGCCATCGCCGATAAGAGCCTTATATCTCTTATGAACCGTGTAAAATTACCTTATAATGTCAATTATATGGCCCAAGTTGCAGGTATTTCTTGTATCGAACATAAAAAGGAAGTATTTGAAAAAAATAAGAACATAATTTCGGAACGAAAACGAATTAACGAACAGCTAAATAAATATGATAAAATTTCTGTGTTACCGTCAGACTCGAATTTCCTTTTGGTAAAATTTGAAAATGAAACTTCTGCTAGATTGATGTTTGAAAAATTGAAGGAAAGAAAAATCCTAATACGATATTTTAGTAAAACCTCACTTGCTCAATTTGTGAGAATTTCCGTTGGAACTGGAAAGCAAAATGATAAATTTCTAAGCGAGTTTGAGAAAATTTTGGATAAAGATTTATAAAGAGTCAAAAAAAATATTAATTACTCTATAAATATTTTTTATAGAGATCATCACCAATGTTGGAGTTGTTTTAATCATTTCGAATCTATTTTCCCAAGAAGACACGATTAAATGTCAAAACTGCAAATATAAAATAGGGAGACCCTTTCCAAAAGATAATATGTGTCCTCGATGCGGTAAATTTGTCCCAGCTCTCTATCAGATGAATCAAATTGAACGAGGACCAGAACTTAAACCAAAAGAATTTCAAACTAAAAGCTCTTCCCTTTCTACTAAATTGAAAGGAAAAGTAAAAGTTAAAAATTCCACGACAAAACATGATTTAGAAGGGAAAAAGATAGAGCTAAAGAAGGGTGAATTTGTTAAACTTTTTGGAATAACTTCAGTTGAACGAACCCCTCTGTTTTGTAGTAATGATGATTACTTTTTTCTCCTTGAACTGACAAACAATTTGGACTTTATTGCTACTGATATGTTAGGAGGTGAATTGGATAAGATGTTACTCATACCGGAAGCCTCAGAAGGAAAAGAGAAATGCCAGTTTTTTACGAGGGATGATTTAATCTTTCTTGTGTATGGAATGTTTCCAGATAAAAAAGGAAAATGGCTTTTAGAACAAATAGCAAAACATTATTCCGAAATAATCGAGGATAAAGATGTTAATAGTTTAGATAAGTTTGAAAAGTATCAAATAAATATGAAATTTGAAACAGTACTAAAATTTATTCTCGGAGAATATCTAAAGCTTCAAGATGTCTTTTCTGATCAAGATATACCCTACGTGGAAGATAAACTCAGAATAGATTATATTGGATTATCCTCTCAATCTATAGGAATCATTTCTTTACTCTTAGGTGATGCGCTAAAATTAGATCTACCGGGAGAATTTGAAGATCCAGAAGAATTGAGAGAAATGCAAGAATCAATGATTACGGCAAGAATTGAAGCTATAGCAGCTAACACGTTGGGTAATACAGGTTCAGTTCCACGGTGGATTGCGGTGAAATTGGGATTCCAAAATTACAGATTTCTAACATTTAAAGAGTATGATAATGATTATTTCCTTTATATGCTTTCTGAAGGGAATTTAAGTAAGATTGACCTCGTAGAAGAAAAACTCGATCAATATTTGAAGGAGGCTATCAAAGATCCTTTTTCGGGGAATCTGAGACCGTTTAATAAACTCAAATCAGATCTGAAAGACCTTTTTGAAGATAATCGGGTGTTTTCTTAAGAGACTTGAAGTATTGTTTAGGAAAAAACGCGTTCAAGAGTGAATCGGATATCTTCATAGTATTTTTTTATAAAACCTTTAAATAAATTATATATACTAATGAGGTTTAACTTTTATAATAAAATTTAAAGGTTTGCGGATATGATGCTTAAAATAACACAAGATAACGAAAATTATATCGAAATAAAAAACGGCAAGGTCCATTTTGAATTTTTTAAGAAGAGTTCTCAGCGTGGACTTTTCAATATTGGATTCCAAGATTTCAAAGATATACATTGTTATCTTAAAAACTGTTACGCGTGCTTAAATTATTTTAAACACGGTAGTGAGAATCTTGCTCAGTATGCCTCTACTTTATTCGATTTTGAATCAGTGGTAGAAGATATTGATGATGAGATTGGAGAAGGTTTACAAATTATTTTTTCGAGGGTATCCCCAGGCGAAGATAAATTCGATTTTAAGATACTTGTAAAAATTTATGATGAAAAGGATTTCCTACTCATCCAATTAATTGATATTCGGGATTTAAGCTCCACTCCCTATCGTATTCATAGTATTTCACCTCTCACGATTAAAAATAGTCCCTTATGGTTAACTGGAAATGATTCAAAAACGGATTTAATGCGTATTTCTTGGTTTAAAAACGGATGGCAAAGCTGGAGCCCGTGTAAGGTTTTGTTTGGTGATGAAAAAGACAGGAAAGGCCCTCCTCTTAAAATATTTAAAAGAACATTAGATAGTCAAGATTATGAAATTGAAGGACGATTTTATAGTGAATATAATACTGTTATAACGGACAGAGATTCGGAAAATTCTCTCCTCTTAGGATTTACTACGCTTAATGAACAATTTTCACGAATCATTCTCGATTATAATAAAAAAGATACAATCACACTTTTAAGCGCCTTTAGTTGCATGGATGGTGTCAAATTACCAGATTCATCAATTGATTCCTCTGAGGAGCTTCAAATTGGTATAAAAACTAGAAATCTAGCATATTATGGTCTCATAGAATATGCTCAAACAGTTAAAACACATATACAGCAGGAGCGGATTGCTGAAATTCCGATTGGGTGGTGCTCTTGGTATTATTATTTCACTGAGATCTCAGAAGGTGATATGATAAAAAATCTCAATTTTTTCAAAGATAATGAGGATAACTTACCTATCGATTTTATCCAATTAGACGACGGTTATTTCACGAAAATAGGGGATTATAATATAATGAATAAGAAGTTCCCCCACGGTCTTTATTGGCTATTTAAAAGAATACAGGCAGCCGGTTTCAAAGGAGGAATTTGGACGGCTCCTTTTTTTGCCGAAAAAGATTCAGAATTACTTCAAAATCATGAAAATTGGTTTTTAACCAAAAAAGGAAAAGAAAAATTGATAAAAACTCATTTTAACTGGGGAACATTTGAATATAGCTTAGATTTGTCAAAAAAAGAAGTTTTAAGATATCTCAAAGAATATTTCCGTGACTTTCTTTATGCACTTGAAGATCCCCATAAAACTGAAGGAACGATAATAGATTACTTTAAAATTGATTTTCTGCATGCCGCAACCCCATATGAAGCAGATTATGAGAATAAAACCCAAACACGCGCTCAACGCTATTATAATGGTGTAAAGGCTATAAGGGAAGGAATAACTGAGGATTCATATTTACTCGGATGTGGCGCTCCTTTAGGCCCTTGTGTAGGATTAGTTGATGCTATGAGGATTGGGATGGATACAGCACCTCAATGGAAAAAATGGGATTGGTTGGGGGACAAATTTGGGTTCAGCCTTCCGAGTCTGAAACGTGCCTTGATGAATATTTTATATCGATCCTTTATGCATACCTACTTCTGGATAAATGATCCCGATTGTTTAATGATCCGAAGAACAGATACCGATCTTAACTTAAACGAAATAAAACTTCAATTGACTCTATTTGGGTTATCAGGAGGCCAAGTTCTTATCTCGGATGATATGTCCAAATTATCTGAAGAAGAGATAAATGATGCAAAACTAGTTTTACCTCCCTATAATTCAGAATTGACCGATCCTATTGTAACTGATGCCTTTACTTCAAAACTACCCACCATCTATTTTCTTGAAACTCATGAATATATTGGAAAGCGATATCTCGCTGCGATAATCAATTGGGATGATAAATTGGTAAATCGATCCATTTCCATATCGAAAATTATCCCTAATTTATTAAAGGATGAAACCCAATTTTTCGTATTTGATTTTTGGAACCAACAATTTCTCGGAGAATTTGGGCGAGACGATCCAATACCTCTTCAAATTCCCTCACATCACTGCGCCTATCTGTCTATTATCTATATAAACAATTTTATAAAAAAAGAACCAATCTTTCTCTCATCTAATCTGCATATCTCACAAGGGTGCTATGAAATCACAGACTTTGATTACGAAGAGGAGGAAGATATCATTTCAATGATTATTGATTTAATCGGAGAGCGAGAAGGAGATCTATTCATAAAACTTCCATCCGAGAAAAGGATTTCTGAATGTGAATTTCCAGTGTCTTTTTTTGACCAAAAAAATAATATATGGAAAATTCGTGTTAGATTTACTAATAGTATCTCATTAAGTATCTCTCTTTCTTAAATTGGTCTGATTTTTATAATATTTTTTTTACTATCCTAATTTATAACAATTATATATGACTCACTTTTTAGAAGAATTTTTAACACCTAAAAGTATTGCGGTTTATGGGGCCAACAATAAGGGAGCGGGAAT
Source organism: Promethearchaeota archaeon (assembly GCA_014730295.1). The sequence goes on from WJIN01000006.1 coordinate 23,123, forward strand.
TGGTTCATTTCAGCTTATGGGACTGATTGTCTCTGGTTTTAAGGGTAATATTTATCCCATTCATTTAAAATTAGATTCGGTGATGGGTTATAAAGCATATGAGACTATCTCTGAAGTTCCAGAGATTCCCGAACTTGTTATAGTCATACTACCTCCAAAAGTAGTTCCTCAAGTATTTGAAGAATGCGGAGAAAAGGGTGTGAGGCGAATTGTTTTAATTTCGGGGGGATTTCGGGAACTTGGTGGAGATCGTAAAAATACTTTACGCGAAGAAATACAAAAAATCGCGAAGAAATATGGTATCAGATTTATTGGTCCTAATTGTTTAGGAATTTACAATAGTTGGATATATCCCGATGATCCCTCTAGCGCACTTAATACGGCGATTTGGGAAAAACAGCAGAGAGGCTATTTCTCCATCGCATCTCAAAGCGGGACATTAGCGAGCCATATTTTTTTTGATCCGGAGAATCTCGATTTGGGAATTAGCCGATCACTTTCCTTGGGAAATGAAGCAGATATCGATATCGTTGATTGTCTAGAATTTTATAAAGATGATGAAAAGACAAAAGCTATAGGGTTATATATTGAAGAATTAAAACGTGCTAAGACATTTCTAAGGGTAGCAAAAGAAATAACTCCAAGAAAACCAATTATAACCATTTATGTAGGTGGATCTGAAGCCGCGCAACGAGCAGTAAAAAGCCATACCGGATCTTTAGCGGGTAATGCGAATATCTATGAAGCTGCCTTTAAAGAAGCGGGGGTAGTGAAAACAGAATTGGTGACTGAATTTTTGGATTTAGCACGTGTATTAACAAAGGAAATCTATCCAAAAGGAAAACGTTTAGGAATAATTACGAATTCTGGTGGACCGGGAGTGATGATCGCAAATCATGCAGAGAAACAAGGATTAGAAGTACCAAGACTATCCGAAGAACTTCGAAATGAATTGAGAGAATATGCAATTCCGACCGCAAGCTTAAAAAATCCTATTGATACCACATTCGATATGAATTTTCAAAATTATTACATTAATATCCCAAAAACCTTAATGCAATCTGGTGAAATAGACGCCATAATGATGTATGGTGTATTTGGTTTCCAAGACGTTCTCAAAAACTTAATGGAAAATGAGCGCATAGCTAAATATGAAGACTTCCCAGATCAAGTGAAACAAGATATTCCTTTAGAGAAGATGTTAGTCTCACCCCTCTTAAAAATGTCTAAGAAATACTCAATCCCTGTATTTTTAATCAATCCGCAGAACTATAATTCACCATGGTCGAAAAGAATACGAAGCACGGGAGCTATTTTGTTTCAATATTGGGACAGACCTGTTCGTTGCCTAGCAAAATTATGTGAATACTCACAATATAGAAGAAAAATGGTAGAAAAAACTTCAACCTAACTTCTCTTTTTCTAAATCATCCTTTTTGTCTGTCTTTCCTTTTAAAATAGAAAAAGCTATGTCCAAGTTCTTAAATGTTAGTGTGCTGTTCTCAACGACAATACAATGGTCCAGCTTAAATATTTCACCTAACTTAACATTATCGAAGATGATAGAATTTGAAATTTCATTATAATCGCCAATTTCACAATTATCGCCAATATACACGTTTGGACCAAGTAATACATCATCCCCGATTATTACATTCTTTCCCAAAACTACCGGCTCAATAAACGTGGGATAATCCCCAATATATTCTTCAATACGATTATTTATGACGTTCTTACTCAGAAAATCTGTCAATTCTTCGGAACTTATCGATTCTTGATTATCCAACTTTGTTTTAATATATTCTAAATCCTTTTCCATGCTAATCCCTATAAATATTTAATTATACTAAAACATAATTACTTTTTAAGCAATTTAAGAGGTTAATACATTTAATAAATCGTCTACTCCTTCTCCCGTACGGGCACTCGTTAAGACAACTTGAATATTTGGATTTATTTCTTTCGCATCCTCGACCATTTTATCTGTGTTGCTTTCAAGACGTTCAGCCAAATCAATTTTATTTATCACCGCGATATCAGACATTTTGAATAAGAGAGGGTGCTTTTCTACCACCCATTCCCCCTCAGTCACGGATACAACCGTGATTCTTTTATCCATCCCAAGCATAAATTCTGAGGGACAGATTAAATTTCCCACATTCTCTACGAATACGATATCAAATTCGTCAATATTGACATTTTTTAACACTTTATCCACATGATAGGCGTTTAATGCGCATTCTCTTCCTGTATTAATCTGAATTGCTTTTACAAACTCTTTTTGGATCCGATCGGCATCCACTCGTGTAGCTACATCGCCACATATAACTAAAATTTTGTGCTCGGGTCCAAATTTTTCACTCAATCGTTCAATCAATGCGGTTTTTCCCGCACCAATCGCTCCCACAAAATCAAATGATTTGATTCCCTTGCCTTTAAGTTTCTCGTTTATTTTGACTGCAATCAAATCATTATTTTTTTCTACTTGTTTCTGTGTTTCAATTACAAATTCCCTGTCCACTTCCTTCGCTAATTTTCTACTTTCAAGCTCCATCACTCTATCAAACTTCTCTTCTTTTTCATCAGCCATAAGATCTACCGTTACTTCAGTGTTAATAATTTATAGATTAGATAATATGATTAGAAATTAAAAATTAATCTATTAAATTAATAAGCCTTTCGAATCTAAATCAAAATATTTAACATTTCCAAAAGGTTCTAGTTTAATAATGAACTACATTTAGGAATTTTTATCAATAAAAGTAAAATATTCGATTTATGGGACAAATTGATTATATTTCAATCATAGAAAGATATGAAAATCAAGAATTAAACAGAGAAAAAACCATTAACCTCCTGGTCTTCCTTATTCAATCGAAAGATGATGCGGGAGTACGACTGGAGATTATCAATTCGTTAGAGAAACTAAATGCGTTCGATGAAGAATTATATAAGTTTATCGAGAGTTTAATCGTTTCAGATGCGTATCCTTTGATAAGGCAAAAAGCTATAGAAATACTAAAAACTTATTATTTGAAAAATGCCTTCAAAGTCGTAACATGGGCATTAGAACATGAGAAGAACTACAACTGTCTAATTTCGTTAATCCATACCTTAGTTAGAATTAATAATCACTCCTCAAAAAACCTATTGGTCTCGACTCTAAGAAAAAAACTTTCGGAGAATAAAAAAAATATCACTTTATTAGGATTAAGAAAATATAATCACATAATAGATCATCTGTATGAAAAAGATATTATCCAAACGTTTAGTTTAGAACATCTTGCGAATCTGGTGATTGGGTATATAACAATTGGTGAATTATTAAATACTTTTTATTCCGTTCACTATGAATTAGACCGAACCACGCACTTACCTGTGAAGCTTGATATGTCGGATATAGAATTTGAAGTAAGGGGGTGGAAAGCAGAGTTCAGAAATGCCATAGAAGACCTTTCTGAAATCACGGGATTATTAAATCTTCAAAGTTTAAAACATCTGGATTTATCTAACAACAGAATTAAGGATATCAAGGAGTTAGCATCTCTTAAAAATTTGAAATATCTTTTCCTTGCTAATAATCAAATTGAGGATGAAAAGAATATTAAATTTTTGAAAGGGATAAAAAATCTTGCCTATTTAGATATTTCAAGTAATAAGATCGCTTATTGCAGCGACAACTTTATTTTCAACAAAAATATTGAAATAAAAGTTCAGAATTTCGGTTATTTTCGGTAGCATTGAAAATAAGAAAAAAATAATTAAAGAGTTAGAAAAATTTATACAGATTTAAATTCGGTCTTTTTAGTACCAAATAGTCCTAATGAGACACCAAGTTCGTGAGCTTCTTCTTTTTTGGCATATTTCTTAAGATCCATACCTGCCATTACAGCATCGATCGCTTGTCTGAAAGCTTTTGCTCCTGCGATTGGCCCCTCTGGATGTCCATGGATGGCCCCACCGCTTCCAATCATAATATTGGTCCCTAAATCGTTAATGATTTTATCAACAATTCCCGGTGTTATTCCACCACTTGGCATTGGAAGGGTTCTTTTAATGTGTGGCGCGTTGCGCATTGGCATGACCATATGTCGTGCGGTCTCTTTAAATTTGTCAGCAATTGTAGGTGCTTTCCCGTATGGAGCGGGATGGACAATTGTATCACATCCTGCTAATCTGCCAAACTTTCCAAGAATTAATGGACTGGAAACTCCACCCCACGGATCTTGATATATCGCTCCAGCAAAATCCATATGACCTAATATTGGTACTTTTACAGAGGGATCTTCCGCTAATTTTCTCATTGCAGAATAGCCGACGGCAATATGGTTGACCATTAACGCATTAGCTCCGTGTTCTTGAGCTATATCCGCCAATTCAAACATTCTTTCCACTCTATCTGTGATATTGACCGTATATAAGGTCTTTTCACCCTTTTCCTCATCGGCTCGATCAAGAGCTTCCATAAATTGCGTTACTCGTTCGGGAACTGGATTAAAGTCTGTATCTGCGATTAACTCGTCGTCCTTGATAATATCACACCCTCCGACAGCCGCTTTATAGGCCAATTCAGCAGCGGGTGTTTCGCTTAAGGTATAGACACACGGTTTAATCATGTTATTCAATAATGGTCTCTCCGGAACTCCTAAAATCTTTCTGATACCCTCATCTCCAAATTTAGGGCCTTTAAAATCCTTTAAGAATTCTTTTGGAAACCGGACATCGACCATCTTTAATGGACCGCCCATAGAAATGTTTCCAAATATAGTTGTAAACATTAAGGGGAATTGAGGTCGGAAATTTAATGGATAGGCGACTTGGACAACCCAGTCTCTATATTTTGGGCTATCAAAAAACTCTTCTACCCCTTCATATTCAAAATCGGGAACAGACCATAGTCCAATAACTTTCGCAACATGCTTTCTTCGTGTCTCTGGAGTTTCTGCTGGTACGGGGGTAAAAGTACCCGTGGATTGCTCGATACATAATGACTGTGTCATATAAAACGCATCCATTCTACGATGAAGTCGGGCTATATATGTGGCGATAATATGTGTTTCGTAATCTATGTCTTCTGGAAGTGCATTAGGTTTGCTTAAATTGTCTAAATCAAATTTATCAAATTGATCAGGTAATTTCGACATTTTTTTTACATATTTTGTTTTAATTTTTAATCGATTGAAATACGTTAATATTTTTTAATGAACTTGGATTTTTAAATCTTTAGTAAATTTGTATAAATATTTTTACAAAAAGAGTAAATTTAAATTAGGTGCTCTCATAATAGAATATAACAACAATTTAAAAATGTGACAATTTCAGAGCATGCCAGAGGAGAACGATGATTTCATAAAATATGCCAGATATCACAATATTTCCGATTTTGCAAATTTTTCGATTAAGGATATCATCGCATTACAATTTCTTGTCCGATATAGGGAACCAATTGTGAGGCATTTATTATACACTGAAGTAAAACAATTCATTGAATTCAAGGAAAAAATTCCTCAAGAAAAAGAACTTTCTAAGAGCCCCGCTTATAAGAAAAACTTTTATGATTTTATCACAGAAAAAAAGCAGTTATATCCCCCCAGTTTCTATAATATGCTTAGCAATTTTGAAGAGAAAGGTCTTTTGCGCTTTCAAGAAAGTGATTCAGGAAAAATCCCGAATATTGAGGCAACCCCCTATACAAATTATCCGCCTCAACTATTAATTAAATTCCTCATAAATAATAACGTAATGGTCTCAGAGGAATTCCGTCAAGAATTTTCCAAACATTTTGCCGAAAAAATTAAGAACCAACATTTTGAGCGAATTCTTTCGATATGGTTTTCTGAATATGTGATGGTTCCCATCATCAAATTGCTTTCTGATTATACCACAGAACAATTCATTTTGTCAAAAAATGGGGGAGACATATTAAATGGGACTCAAATAGAAGATATTAAAATAACCGAGATGATTTCAAAACATATCTCCGCCCCGGAAGATATTTTTGATGCGATTATCATCCCCGTCTATAAGAAAGATCCAAAATTTCATAATATGGGACGTATTGAAATTTTACAAGAAGTTGCCCGCGTTATAAAACCTCAGGGTCTTATCATCTTAGTGGCTATTGCGAAAGTGCCATTTATGGAAAACATTTTCCTCAATGACCTGATTAAGCTATATAATCTGGCGCTTAATAATCGCATTTTTTCCGAGAAGGAATTAGCATTTGATATGAAAAAGGCCGATTTTTTGGATATTGAGACTTTTGAACATCAAGGATTATTAATTGGAATAGGCAAGAAAAAAAAATAATTCTGATATTCCCTATTTCTAACTTCATTCCCTTCTAAAATCTATCAATTTTGGTGTTGAAATTAGTTATAGTATAGATATAGTTCATTTCGAAAATATTATAAAAAAAGTATAAAAATTAAAAAAATAATAGATTAGATTGTTGATTTATATTTATTCTTCTGCTTTTACTTTTGCTGATTCTTTTGTCGTTTCGAAAGTACTTTCTAACACGTTCAGATATTCGACTAATACTTCGGTTGCTTTGGATTTTTTCTCATACTGTTCCTTGATGATATTCAACAGATATTTTGGAAAGATGCGTTTTATTGCGAAGTCCGAAAGTAAGGCATAATACTCATTGTTTTGTTTATCTTGGAACACTTGGATCATGTTATTGTTCCATAAGAGTTTCAAGACTTCATCCAAATCATCTACGCCTTTCTTTTTGAGTTTCTCTAAGTCATTTTTCGTGACGATCGAGGTTCTGAGTAATCGGAGAGTTTCATAGGTCTGCGGATTAATAAACAGCTCAATAATTCCGAGATTATCGTCTTCCGTTGGTTTATAGTTCGCAAAGAACTTTTTAACCTCTGTCTTATAATCATCAGAAAGTGGAGCCGGTAATCCACGGTCGCTTGGATCTTTTAGAAGTTTCACTGGCGGTCGCCGAAGCATGATCATATCATTGGTGAGAAATATTAGCTCGGATGGCATTCCTTTGACAGATGCCTCCTTGATAACTTCTCGCTTAACCAACTCAATTAACACGCCGTCTAAATCCACGAATCCCTGCTTATATTTATCCTTTAACCATACTGAGAGTTCTGACTTTGATACGACACCTTCATCCCGAAGACGATTGATGATCATCCGTTTTATCTCGTCTTCGTAGGTGATCGCGAGTCTCTGCTCGTCATTAAGCGTAGGATATACAGAAATACGTTGGAAGAGTGATGGAATCATATCTTTATACGCTTCATCTTCAAGATTCTGTAGGATGGTTCGAGCTACGTCTGCTAATCCTCCCTCATAGGAATCTGGATCTTCATCCACATTCAAGAGGAGTAAAATGTAATAACCCGAATCGGGTCCCGTATAATATGAAGCAATATTCAATGAACCTACCATCAAGCTGATCATCCCCGCCTCTCCGCTATATTCGTGCGTGCTGTAGACTTGCATCAACGTTTTATCGGTGATGGCGATTTCATCAGGATATTTCGAAAGGATCTCGGTACCCACACGTTCATTCCAGCGCATTAACACTAATCCGACTGGCATTTATTGAGCACCTCCCTCGGGTGATTTATTGAGTCTTTTACCTTTCTTGCCCTGTAATCCAAGCTTCTCTTCGAGAGATAAACCAAGTTGCTCCCAATCTTCACCATACATTTCTGCGATAAATTCTTCCTTGGATGGATATAGATTTTTCTCCGATATAGATTTTCCGCCTTTAATTTCTTTCTTTATAGCCCTAGATTTCTTAATGAAATCGGGTATTCGAGCAACTTGTACATACCGATAAGTCGCCAAACTTCCGGCAACCGCTCCAACACCAATAATTATCATTAGGAAATAGAACATCGGAAATCCTGGGAAGATCTCGGTCATTCCCACAACGATAGTTAGCGAATACTCATCGGTAACATAGTCTGTTTTCTCTCCATAGACTGTTCCCGTAAGAGTTTGTGGTTGGATAAATGCATTAATATCTCCGGTTGGAAATTGTACTTGATATTCTCCGTTTCCTAAGGATGTAAATGAATAATTCTTATTATTCACTTCGAGTATTAAGTTTGCTCCTTCTAATGGAAGTGATCCATTTGTGGGATCTGTCAATTGAAATTTCACCAGTATATTTTCTCCTTGTACTCCTGACACTTGACGATTAGAACCCGAGAGTAAATTAAAAGTAATTTCTCTTGGATTTATATCTAAAGTAACGACAATAGCTTTAAGTTGATAGTTTTCCTTTTGCATAAATCCTTCAATTTGATAATTTCCAATTGGAAGATTTTCAGTATCAGCATCAATCACCCAATAGCCCGCCTCATATGTCATTGTACCCGGAATACCAGAACCGATTATTGGATTACCTTGTTCGTCTAATTCATATAATGTATATTCATTGAGATCAAGATCAGAAATAATCGATGAATCTAAACTATTTTGGTACTGGAACGTAAATAGTAATGAGGAAGTAATGTAGGTATCTTTATTCTGAGTGTAAAAAGATCGTGATTCCCCGTTAATAGTTGTTGGAACATCATTAATTATTATGTTAAATTCATAATTAGCTTTTTCTGTATGATTTTCTAATCCTATTGTTATTTCTATGGTATATTTTGATGTCTCAGCTGCAAGTGAAGAATCAAATTCTAAGACAAAATATTCTGGATTAATTTGATCTTCAATTAAAGTTCCGCTTCCATAATCCCAAGTATAACTTTTCTTGTCTGCTTCTAAGTCCGAACCAGAAGAGCTTTCGAAATATTTTATTGATATGTTTATAGTTTGTCCATAATAAAGGCTTATTTGATATTTATTAGCTACTTTATTGAGTTCAATTCCTGTAGAATAATTATGAAGTGAGATTCCTGTGGATATCGCACTTATATTTATTGTCGCTAAAGTTAACGATGTGCTCTGATATTGGGCTCTGAACCCGAATAATCGCAACCTGTAATTCTTAGAACTATATCCTGCGGATAAAGTGCCGGAATCAATCTCGATAGAATAATTTCCATCACCAATGAAATTCAAGTCCAATTCTCTTATTAAACTATCTGTAAGTGCATCATATATAAAACAAGTGACACTCCCGCTTCCATCGTCTGGACTATACCCACTAGGGTGGGTTTGTGTAAAAGTAAAATTAGTCCAGATCGTGAAATTCTCTCCCCAAACTAAACTTGTTTGAGTTATATTTGATTCAGCAAAATTTGTTCTCCATTGTCCAAATTGAGTAAACATCTTTAGAATTATTGTTGCTTCTCCGTTTAATGTATAATTGTAGCCCCCGATTTTATTGGATGGGTTAAAATTCTGATCAGAGGAATTGACATAGAATTCTCCTATTTGCGTTTGTGTCCACCAGAGAGTAATGTTTAGTACTGTACCAGTTCTATACCAGAAAACTATGTTATTTGTTTTACCAAGTGCGGTACCAAATTCGTTAGTTTTAAACCCACTTGTCTGAGTACTTTCTGTAATTTCTGTTGTGGTACCATTTTCAAAAATCTTGACAGTAATCCCTTCCATAGGGTCAAAATTTACATCATCTCGGACGGTTATATTCAATTTCGCCATTCCAGTATTGATATGTTCGACATAGGTGTGAGTTAGAATAATCTCAATATTACCTAAGCAAACAGAGGTATTTTGACCAATTATGGAAAATCTTATGCCTTCTATATCATCAAATTCGGAATCATCAAGAATATTTAAACTTAAACTAAGATTTTCTCTATCAGAATCAGTATAATCTTCATTAAATGCCTGCGGTCCAAGAACATCTTCCCAGTAATAAACAGTCAATTCGCTAATATTATCATTCATGTTTATAAATTCTAATCTCGCTTCTACGACTTCTTCGTAAGTCCTTTCATTAAGAAATACATCTTTACGTACTCGGTACCCATCACTTCCAATTGCCTCTCCATCTATTTCTGCATCATAATTTTCGATTATATCATCTCTTGAAATCGTACTTGAGTTTAACAACATAGGAGATTCAGCAAAATCGTCATTTTCATAATATAAATCATAGTTATAACTCGTATCATTTAACCAAACAAATTGGGCTGTTCCTTGCTCATTTAAATCAAGTTTTGCTAAAGAGGTATCAGTTGTATCATTAACAACAATATATCCATAATTCAAAGCATAACCATCAACATCAACTACTTCAAAATCAATGGTCCACAAATTTGCGTATATTGTTTCCGTTTTTGAAAGTTCTGTGAATTCATAATATGGTGATGCTTCATTACTTGAATTGAAGACAGTTTCAGTTCTACTCCCATAAGTTGCATCTGTTAATGTATAATTCACAGAAATTGTATAATTTTCAAAAGGAACATCTTCAAAGATAGCCTCTCCATTTGAGTCGGCTGTATCCGTGAAATTAGGACCTAAACTCCAATCGGGTTCTTGAGCACCCGACGCATCCCAGAGAAACACTTCTGCTCCTGAGATTCTTCGGCCATCAACATCTCGTATAATTACAGTCACATCCGTTCCAACATCTTGTTCATCTTCTAATGAGGTCTCTAATAGATAGTTATTATAAATCCAATCCGCTTCGTTTTGTGATAATTCTTTTCTGAATACTCTAAGCTCATCGATCACTCCGTCAAATTCTGAGCCCGCATGATCCAATTCACAATTTTGTGCAATCACGAAAAGATCTTCTTGACCAGGTTCCGCACCTAATCGTGTGTCTTCGCCTGTTTGGGTTCCGCTATAAGATCCATATGATCCATTATAATAGATTCTCTGAGCTCCATTTTGTGGATTATAGGTAAATACAATATGATACCATTCATTCTGATTGATTGTTGGCCCATTTAACTGTGCAGAATTTCCCGTAACTGGGTTTGTATCTAGTTGGACTCTGCCATTCCTTAGCCATAAAGCCCAAAAATTCGATCCATCTGTAGTAACTATTCTTGGAGTCCCACCTTGGGGTGTATCTTGCTTAAACCAGACTGAAACCGAGATAGGTGTTAATTGTTCTCTTGCTGTTAAATCAGGATCTGACAGGCTCCAGTTTACTTCTGCCCAATTATTATTATCTCCTTCAGCAACAAACCCAGAACCAACGATTCCTTGATAATTACCTGGAGATCCGCCACTAGGACTAACTTCCGCATTATGATCTCCAACTTCATCAGGAAGGCCATTAAATCCTCCTGAGAAATCTTCAAAAGAATACCAAGCAATCCCAAGGGGATTTTGACTCATATAAGTAGATCCTTCGACTGCATTATCGCTTCCGTAATAGATGTAGGTATCATCTGTACTAGCTCCTGCAGCAATATCCGTTTCAAACCACACGGTCGCGGTACCACTTTCGGTTCCCGCACTGTTATTATTCTGGATAAAGAGAGAATGGTTATAATCCTTTTTTACATAATAAGCAAGTTCAGAACCATCTTTTATAATGCGTATATCATTAAGACTTGCTTGAATTTTGTTACTTGCAACGAGGGTTTGGTAATCGATGGTGACAAAAGTTGTAAAATCCGTAAAAGCTTGTGAATATGGATTTGTGATATTAATAGGACTTCTGTATTTGTAAGTAGCATTCCACCATAATGCTTCACCATTTGAACTCGTTTTTAAAGGATCGGTTCCCGGTTGGTCAGTTAATCCGCTCGAATTCAATGGAGTAGGTGAAAAAAGTGCCAATAAAGATGTCGTCGTAAGTACCAGTAGTAAAAGTATTGAGAAGAATGTTTTCTTTGTTTTTATTGAATTTTTTCTGTTCATAAACTTATTACCTTGTTATAAATAGATTGCTAAAATACTTCAAAATGTTATAAAGTATTTGTCATCTATTGTACAAATCTAAATTTTTTTTTATAAAATTTGGGTTACCAAACTAATTAGAATTCAAATATTAAAATCTTTAGATTAGAAAACTATGATCTTACCTCCATAAGATCGAAATCAAAAATTTTTAGATCTTGGCTTCTTTTATCAGCTCTAAAAAAATCCTTCTTTTCTTGGGACTTTCGGGATTATCAATTATAAAACCGCCTTGGAAATCTGTTTCCCGAGAGATTATCTCTCCAATTTTGTCTAAAACGAGATCACTTTTGGGGTAAAATTGAAAGACAATTTTTGATCCAAATTTCAGTATCTCGAAAAAAGATTTCATCAATATAGCAAAATTTTGTTCCCGTTTATTATTTGAAACGTCTCGATATATCCATTGGAGTGCAGAAATAGAAATAATGGCATCAAATGTTCGTGGTTTGAAGGGAGGATGAATCATATCTGCCGTTAAGGGATTTATATCGTTTAAATTGTAATAGGTAAGAAATTGAGAAATTAAATCGAATGCGACTACGGTATAACCTAAATACTTTAGATAAAAAGATGCGAAACCAGGGCCACATCCCGCATCTAAAATTAGACTGTTAGTATCCCTTAAATTTAAGATTTCTAATGCCCGTGCAGTGATTCGCGTTTGAATTCTCTGCATGTTTTTTGACAAGGCATACTCTTCAAGTCGTTTTCCTTTAAAATATTCAGTAACCTTTTTATATTTCTCCTCGGGACGCTCCGTCTTGACATTAAAGGTATATTTATCATTCATGGCTAAAATATTATAGATTCGATTCAAAAAAAAAATTAAGTGTACTTCTATCTTTTATACTGAAAACCTAAATCAAAAATTTTATTATTTTTAGCTCCTTATAAAATGTAAGATTACTAGAACAAATGAATTAATTTCACGTGATACACCGTGTCTGATAAAGAAGATAAACTCTTAGTGCGTAGGGATACCCTAAATCTGAGGAGAAAGTACGGAAGAACCCAAAGGGTAAATGTGATCGAGCGAGATGCGTTTATCCCACGAGGGATAGAAGAAGATATAAAAAACGACATTTTAAATCGGAAAGCCATTTTAGCATCTGATATTGCCGTAAAATATGATATCAGGGTTTCTACAGCGAAAAACTTGTTGGATAAATATGAAGAGGAAGGTTTGGTCGAGATATTAGATCCATCGTTAAAACTGAAAATATACGTACCTACTTCTTAATGATTTAGCTGTTTTTTTTCAAATTTAATATTTCTAATAACCGAACATATACTCTAGTTCTTTTATCCTTTTTCAATTTAATATCTATTTTACAAATTCACCTTCATCATTAAATTCCAATCTAATGCCGTTATGCTAATATTTTGTCTTATATTCAGAAAGTTAAAATTTTTTGTTAAATTAATTTAAGATCAAGATATTAAGAAACTACTTAGACTAACTTAAACCTAAGCAGATGTAGTCTAGCCCGGTAAGGCGCTGGCTTCGAGAGCTGATCATACCGAATCAGCCAGTGCGCGTAATGCGTTCGGGGGTTCGAATCCCTCCATCTGCGTTTTTCTCTCGATTAAGGAGATGAGTAAAATGTCTAAACAACTAATCGTGGTGGGGGAGCTCCATCAAGATTTGTATTATGAAAACAGTTTTTATGAAGATTTGGTCAATAAAATTGTTGATAACCTAATTAATTTCATCCGATACAACCCTGATGACCTAATGAATCGCAGATTATTGACAAAAATAGTTAAATCTGGCTTTTCCGACACGTCCAAAAAGATTCTCAGTAAATCATATATTAAACGCGGCGGGAACGGCAATAATTCGGCTGAATATCTTTCTGATTTGGGTATACCCGTCAAATTAATATCCGTTATAGGAACGGAAAGTGAGTGGATGCTTGAGGAGTTGCAGAAAAAGAATATTGATACGGCTGGAATATTTAAAATCCAAGAAAAAACTCCAATTAGCACTATAATTAAGTCTGAATTCACCACTAAGATCTATCTCGCCCCCAATCTAAAGGAGAGGATGATTTTTAAAACAGTTTCATTTGATAACTCTTTTTTTTCAGACGCCGAACTAATTTATTTCACTCCACTTGCGGAAAAATTTAAGGATATCTTCGAAAAAGCTATAGAACAAGGCCTTATTATTGCTACTACGATTGAATATCAGAAAGTCCAAAGAAGCGAGCAACTAGAGCAATTATTGTCCCAAAAGACGGATTTACTCTTCATAAATTTGAATGATGCTAAATTAATTTTGGAAGAAGATAATATTGAAACAATAGATAAGAAATTAGGTAATTATTCACAAATACGAATTTACACCGATGGGAAAAAAGGGTCTTATATCTTTACTAATGAGATTTCCAAATTGTTTATCCCCACTAAAGAGGTTGAAGTCATTGATAGGACGGGCGCTGGAGATTGCTATGCGGCGGGTTTTCTCACTAAATTCTATCATTTAGTTAAAAATAAAGACCACTTAACTAGATTATTATCAAGTGAAAACATAGATGATCTTATTTTAATACTTAAGGAGTGTGGAAAATATGCAACTTTTACCGCTATGTTTAAGGTTTCTCATCAAAATCCTCCGACAAAAAATGAATTGGAAGAATTTATCTCCAAATTTGCCAAGGAATAGTCCAAAAAAACCAGAAAATCTATTGGATTATTTGATATATTATATTCTCCATCTCTGGTTTAGCAGCTTCAATTTTATCCAAAATCTCAATGGTTTGTCCGAGATTTTTTTCGTTCTCTTCTATTATAAAAAGTAAGTAGAAATCTAAATTCCCAAATGTAAGAACTTCAATCACACCCGAGAAACGCTTGCCGTTTTTGAAGGTGTCCGAAAATTCATACATCGAACGTTCCTCTGCAATTATGCGTTTTTGAGTCTCAAGATAAGCGTCATAAATCTTCATTTTTTCGTGGATCTGTAAATGGGGCTTATAATATTCACCGATGGTGATTCCTTTTGCATCAAATAACGCCATTAAAAGAGCATCATAATTTTTACTAATTTCTTGGAATAACTGGGACACTAACTCTAATTTTGAAAATAGAAGAGTCAAGCCACTCGAAAATGCGTCCATTATTGATTTTAAATCGTAGATGGTGGTCTCAAAAAAGAAGATGTCAAAATCATTGGAATATCTCGTTAACGCTTGTTTTAGAGTTAATGTTTTTTGGTTGATATCTTTATTATTTCTTATATCAGGGTCGAATTTGTGGAACAATACTGCGATTGGAGGAGATTGCTTAATTTCCTTAAAGAATAATAATACCTCATCAAGATAATCTATGGATTCTATATGTCTATCGGGATCTTGCACGTCAATTACATAGAAGATTAAATCAGTACCCGCCAAATATTTTCCTGGGTTTTTTAGATATTGTTCTCTATATTGTTCTTGACCGCCAAAATCCATTCTCACGAATTCTAATCCCAAAAATCTAAATGTTTCACGGTCTATTCTACGAGTGGGTAAAAGCTGCATTACTTCCTCTTCAAATCCGAACTTTTGTGTTATGCCCGTAATAATACTCGTTTTTCCTGCGTTGTCTAATCCCAAAAAGGCCAGTTTTTTTACCAATTTTATTACCTCTTAATTTAGTTTATTTATAAATCAGATCCCGATTTTATTATATAATTACAATAATAATAAATTAATTCCTTTTAAAATAATTGTGATAGAAGAGACTAATAAATTATCGTATTTCAAAGGATTTGGAAAATATTAAATAAAACACGAGAGAAAATTTACCCTCCGCTAATGGGATACGATAAATAAATTTTATCTCCGTTTTTTAGCTGGGTATCATAATTTTTCTTATACTTGACATCTCTTCCGTCTAGTAGGATAAGAATTTGTGGGTTTAATTTGGTTCTTGATTTATTCAACAAACTCTCATCCAGCTTATTTTTGTAATCCTTCACAAACTGAGAAATGACATCTTGAATAGTGTTTCCCTCATACTCTACCGCGTTTTGACCCGTTCTAAGAGCAAAAATATTGAGCAAGTGCAAAGTTACTTTAGGCATTCTAAGAATGAAAAAATTTGTTAAAATTTAAGTTTAATTTTTATGAAAGTACCATATCCTTTACATTTTCAATCGCTTCTTGGATGAGTTCTTCCAATTGAAGAGTGTTAAAAATCTTTTTTACGGTTTCTATGTCAATTTCTTGGGTTTTCGGTTTATATGTACAGTACTCAATTTTTGACATACTCTCTGATATGTTATCTAAAAAATCGCTAATCTCTTTTTCTTCAAACCCTATAAGAGGTGTAAACACAGGTAGGTCGGAGAATAAATCATTAAAGACCAGAGATTCTAAATCTATTAAATCTGTACAAACATTAAGGCCATTAAAATTTAATCCATCAGTAAATCCTTGGATCTCTTCTAAGCCTCTTATAGAATCATCCATCAAACCTTTAAAGATTTTGAATCGAATGATTCTACATAAAGCACAAAAATACTCTTTCTTGTCTAATTTCGATTTCAGCTTGTCTAAGATCGGTAAAAGATCCACGATTCTCAAAGTAAATTTAGAAAATGGTGTGAAATCAAAAACTTCTCTCCAATTGGAGATCCATATATTTTTAGTTTTAATATCCCCTTTTAAATCAAATAGAACAGGATATATCTCACACCCTCTGCGCATTAACATAAATCCTGCAAGTAAATCACTCTGACGCCCAACATCCATAACCCCAACCTTTTTTTTATATTCTATAGGGAGTCCTTCCCACGGGGTTTCGATGATGTCGGTAAAAAGATACGAAAATTCATTTCTAACCTCTATGAAAATTTTTTTATCTGGATTAGATAAATCAACTGAAAGCCCTAATTCTGAAAAATTATCGATAACATCTTGTCCCACTTTCTTGGCAACATCTTGCGAAGTGAAATCATGTTTGCCCGAACGCTTTACGCGTAATGCAAAACTGTCGTTCCTATCTAATATTTTATTTCCTATTTCAATTGCCCGATCGGAGATATTTTTTATTCTATTGGAAGTTCTGAGTGCAGGACTTAATGAATAGACTCCAAATACTTTTTTAATAATCCTAATTGCCTTCGCGATATCTTTATGCTTAAAAAAAAAGAGAATCCGCGTAGCATCATTGGTAATTTGATATTTTGTATATGCTACTTCTTTCTTTTCCAGCATCCGTTTTATATTATTTACTAAGATGTGAATCATCCGCATCTTGACTTTTTGGGACTTTAACCAGATCTCCCCGGTATAGCGTATTAAAATAAGATTATAGGATTCAAGAAGTCGAGATGGATTCATTTTGGTTCGGAAATGGGATTTATAAGAATTATGAAAATATATTAATCGAGTATCTCCCTAAAAGTGATTTATTCTGGGTCCGTAAATTATTTTCGATTAATTCTACTAATCCATCCTCATAAATATCAATTTCGATAAAAGTCTCATCGAAATGATTTTTTTGGAGATTCCCACCGTTGGAAATTAACGAGTTTTCTACCTTTAGGTTAAAAGAAACGCTGGGAGTACTGTTCAAGATGAGATCGATTTGAGATAACGCAAGTTGAGATAACACATCTCCAGCATCGGTTAGTTCGGTTCTCCAAATGCTCAATGGAGTGGGTATTAAGCTATGGAAACACGCAAATCCACACACTTTTTCTTGGCTAACCCGTAGAACCTTTTCAATTAGCAGTCTTAATTTTTTTCTTCCGATAAACCCAATTGTAGAATCACTGGTACTTGAATTAATCCCTTGAAAAAATATTTTATCATTCTTGTAGGAGGGATCTAATGGCCCTAAATAATCTTGCCAGTAATCCCAAGTTGGTGGATGAGAGTCACTATATCCCGGGATTATGATATAAGGCATTTTCAGTTGCTCAAACTTTTCTTTTCCTATCAATATTTCCTCTTCATACCCGTTTTTTGTTAAATTTCCATTATGGACTACAAGATCAATATCGGATATTTTATTGATTGTCTCAATACAATGGTCGATACGTGATATTTTCTTCTTATCTTTTTTTGAGATTAGCGTATTTGACAATTGAATAATCTTACAAAACGGTTTTTCTTCTGGTTCTTTGTTTCTCGGAAGATAATACTGGATTTCTCGATTAATCTCTTTTTTATATTGAGATTCTATTACGGGAAAAATTCGGAAATTTATTTTACATTGTTCAATATCAATTACGTTATAGGTAAATAGCTCACGGTACCTTGTTTTATTGCAAGAGAATGTTCCGGCATTAAAAATGAATAGATCTTTATTTTGAGAAGCGACATTATATAAATGTGAAATATGGCGATGTCCGTTAATCACTAAATCTGCTTTTGCTTCAAGTAACATCTGAAGCATATCGCCAGAGTCATCAATAGCTGAGCGTTCCTTACCTGTCTTAGGGATTGGAATAGTTTGGTGATGGAAACAAACGATTTTTAATTTATTTTCTCTATTTGATTGCTCTAAACGCGTTCGTATCGACTTTATGGTATTTTGATGAATAATTCCACTTGCTAAATCTGGTCTCGTGCTGTCTATTCCTAGAACATATAAATCATTATCCTCATATTCAAAATGTCTCTTTCCAATCATTTCCTCAAATAAAAGATATCCCACATTGAGGGCGTCATGATTCCCGATTATATAATATAAGGGTGCGTCTGAGGAGGGATGAAATTTATTCATCTGAACTAATGCGTGTTCATAGTCGAGGAAAGTTCCACTATGGGTCAAATCTCCCAGATGAAGATACAAAGTCGCATTTTTGATCTTATTTACCTTATCTATTCCCTTGTCAAACGCACCTACATTGAATTCCGTCCCATACCGAGTAATATGGGTATCGGAAATAATAACAATCCTTTTTTTTTCATTTGACCCTTTCTCTGTTTTAACTATACATTCCGCCATAATTTTACACCTCTTTAATTTTAGCTGGACGTCCCTTATATATATTATTTTGTAGTAGTTTTTGATCATAAGAGGTATATGAGTGAGCATTTAATTTTACGTTTTCCCCAATGTTAGTGCCGGGTAATAATACACATTTCGCACCAATAGTTACATCGTCTTGAATACTGATTCGTTTTAGAATAAGGTTATTTTGCTCAATACCAAACGATAAAATTGTTGTTCCCATTCCAATTATCACATCATCCCCAATATCTACGAATTCTGAAGAGATCCACGCATTATCACATAAAGATTTTTTCCCGATCTTAACCCCAAAAAATCGCAGCGTAAATCTATTTTTAGCCCAAGGAAAGGGATGAGTTGCGGTGATATAGAGAGGCCATTTTTTTATCATATTACGAAGGGTCCAATATCTATAAGCTTGATCCTCAATATCTCTCTTAAATGTTCCTTCTTTTGGATGATAACATAGATTGCAAATGGTAAGAAATAAAAATGAGATTATTAGCGCAGAAAATTGTAATAAATACAATCCCCAGATTATATTAAATGGAGATAAAAGGAAAAACCAAAAATACCCCTCTGGTCTCCATAGAAAGAAAATGTAGGTATATTCGAATAGAATAAGGGGGATGAAACTCAGTATAATGATACATAAGTATAGTGGGATATATCTACGACGTAATCTCTCGTCTATGGGTGTGGGTGAAGCTCCTTTTAAGCTGGCAGGTTGGAAAATATTTTATACACCACTCAAGTTAAATTCCTACATTAACAAAATTTTAATTATTCTATATTGTATGAATTACGCGTTTTTGCTTTTTTCCGTGATTCTTCGACCGTAGTTATGGGAAGGGAGTGTTTTGCGGGGGTTCCGATATGAATAAGATTACCTTCTAAAACTTGGTTTGGCTCTGTGTAACTATTCGCACCTAATACTGCTCCCTCTTCTATAATAGTCCCAGGGGTAATGATTGTATGCGGACCAACTATACAATTCTTACTTATCTTAATCTTTTTAATAATCACTTTTTCGTGATAAATCAGATGTGAGAAGATCCCTACATTTAAAGAAGTCATCGAATTGTCTCCTATCTCAATCAATTCTGGATCTATATATCCTTCATATGCGACCACACTCTTTCCAATCTTGACTCCAAACATACGATATACGAATATATCTGACCACGGAAATGGAATGGCTCGTGCACACCAAATAGGAAAATAGGCAGTCCAAAATCGTCTATGCATATATTTCCAGTCTTTACTCCCTCTCTTAAAGATGCCCTCCTTAACGGGATAAACCCAATTGAGAAGCCTAAATATAGATGCCGAGATGAGCATTACCAACGCAAAAAAGAGAAAAATGTTTCCGTATATATTTAAAGGAAGTAAGAACCAGTACCACCATTCACCTCCCGCCCAACTCGGGATAAATTTCTCTCCAGTAAGTAGAAAATATAATGAATTTAGAAACCACAAATTGATAAGAATTACTATAATCGAAGATATAAATACTTGAACTAATATTATTAATGAAAACGGAGTTTTATAGACACCTGATGTAGAAATAAAGTCTAGATTTATCATATCATCAGTCTCGTTTTCCATAGTATTTTACCATTTCACTGAATCAGCACATTATTAATAATAATAACACCAACAAATAAAAAAATATATATTGAATTGTTTTTATTATAGTTCCTAGTTGGTTGAATTTCACCAATAATTAAAATAGAAGCTAAAGAATTATTATTATATAAATACTTTTTAAAAATAATACATCTAAAGAATCAAAAACCAAAACGAGAAGGAATGAATTATGTCTATTGATTGGCAAAAAGCTGAGGAGCGTCCCGACAAGGCCCAAAAGGTTGATGGAAAGGCTCTTTTAGACTTACGAGCAAAAATTAATGACTTAGAAAAACAATTAGCTGAGAAGAAAACAAACCTAAGCCAAACAGATGAAAATCTGAGCTCAACTCAAAAGGAGTTGGAGGAGACGAAAAATACCTTAGAGGCTACCAAAAATGAACTAGAATCTACAAAAACTGAATTAGAGCAGACGAAACAATCATCTGAAACAAAGATTACAGAACTTAGTTCTTCACTTGAACAAAAAGACCAGAAGATTAACGAGTTAAACTCACAAGTCAATGAATTAAATCAAAAAATTGAAGACTATAACCAACAAGTCGGCGATTTAGAGGAAAAATTAAATCAACTTTCTGAGATGTCTCAGAGTTCCCAAGAAAAAGTCTCGAGTCTCGAGTCTCAATTGGCTGAGACCCAACAACAATTAGAACAGGCAAATCAGACAATCCAAGTTAAAGATGAAAAAATATCTTCCCTTGAGTCACAAGTTGAAAAATTGAGCTCTGAACTTGATACTTCCAAAAGAGCAAAAACCACGATGGAAACGGAACTTGCAGAAATCAAAGAAACACTCGCAGAAACTGAAGCAGAAAAATCAGAATTATTAGAAGCCGTTGAGGAACAAAAAGAAGCAATTGATGCTCAAGGGACTAAAATTGAGGAACTTGAAGCGGAGTTAAGTGAATATAAACCTCCAGAAATAGGTTCGGGTGGGTTTGACGCTGAGGAAAGAATCACATGTCCAATGTGCGGAGCGGTAGGACAAGATATTAAGACAGTTGAGGACAAGTCCAAAGTATTATCATATGTTGGCCACATACCCATGTATGCAAAAACTGTTTTCTAACTCAGAAAACAATTGTATAAGCATGTGTGTAAAAAATGTGGCTATGAGTTTTAATTAAACCATTTTTTTCATTCTTTTCTTTTTTAAAAACTCTACAATCATTAGAGATTTTATATTAGAAAAATTTTTTTATGAAATTTTTTTATGAATTTATTAATTTTGATGAGCATAATTCTTCTGGAGAGATTTATTGATATTATCA
>WJIN01000412.1 GCA_014730295.1 Promethearchaeota archaeon
ATCTATGATGGGGAGGACCAATTTGGAGATCACTAAAGAGGATTTTAAGATCCTCATTCTTCAAAAGATTCGCAAATTGTCGGGCTGATAGTGAAATTCTAGCTAAATTTGATCCACTTAATTGTTTTGTAAAAATAATTTTAGGAATTTTCGCCATAATTTTTCAAGATTTTTTTAATTCTGATATTGTTAATATATAACTTCTCTAAATATAAAGTTTGGACGAATAAGTGGATGTTAATATTACTAATTACACAATTATTTAGTTTTATTCTCATAATATATTGGGTCAAAAGTTAGTTATGTTTATATATAACAAAATCACAAACTATATTTAAGACAAAGAGACAAAAAATAGAGAGATTGTATGAGATATTATTGCAATATATGTAAGAGGGATATAACTAAAGCGGAATTTCTGTATTCAGTTAAACATTTTGATAGACCTTTATGCAGAGATCATCAAGAATTAGAACGAAGAAACCAAGAGGAAATAACCAAAATAGAAAAAGTGAAAACACAAATAGAGAATGAATCCTCTGAACTTGAATTCAAAAACAATTTTCAGTCCGAAGAGGAAATCAAAGAAGCAGATTCAGAGAGAGACTGGAAATCTACAGGAAAAATAATCGCGAAAAAATTAGGCAGAACAATTCTCAAAGGGGCCAAAAAAGCTGTAAGATATTCCAAGAAAGTTGTTCAGACACGTAAATGGAAAGGTAAGATCCTCAGCAGAATGACTAAAAATCAATTAAAAAAACTCTGTTTTGAGAATAAAATAAGTCCAACCAAGGAGATAACAAAAGATGGCGAAGAATTCGGTGAATTTTATATCGAGGAAAAAGATCTCACAAAAAGCGAGCTAGTTTCAAAATTAAAGAATCGACTCAAATTAGGCACGATAATATCTTTTGCTGAAAGAAGCAACATCTCTATCAAAGATGTGCTGCAAGAGATTGAAAAAAAGAGAATAGAACGGGAATTAAAAGAAATGGAAGATAAGCTTAAGAGAGATGGAAATAATCTTCTATTAAAACTTACAAAAGAAATCATCAAATTCCAACCTCCGCGAGAATATAAAAAAGAATTATATTATCAGGATACCTTGGCAAGTGTTTTAAGAATTAAATTTCCTAATACTGCAATTGAAATAACTCGGGGCTCCACTAGACCGGATATAGTTGTAAATGGAGTCGCAATCGAGATTAAGGGACCAACATACCATCGAGATCTAAAAACAATTGCAGATAAATGTTTAAGATATACACAAAACTTTCCGCAAGGGTTAATATGTGTTTTATTCAATGTGAATATCACTAATCAGCTATATAAAGAATGGTGTAGAGGTATGAAGAAAAATTTTCCTGACGTTTTAATATTGAGAAAATAGAATGGGGATAAGCTTTAGTGATGGATTTTATTACACATACGAGAATACTATTTCTCAAAGAGGAGAATTGGAATAGCCATTTTATAGGATTTTTTTCATGATATTATTAAGAATATTTCCTTATATCTGTAATTAATAAGAGAAATTACTTAAAATGGGTTTTTGTTTGTATTAAATTAAAAAATTATCAATTTCTATAAATTATTATCTTATATCATATATAAGAGCACAAATGACCAAGAAAATCGAAGAGTATCAGATTGGAAATGAAAGCTTTTTGGAATTTGTGAATCTAAATATTTATGATAACTTTGATTTTATATCAGATATTATTGAAATTGATTTAGGTGCAGACCTTATTGATGAAATGATTGGAAGATATTGGTATTATTCAAGAACTTTCAGATTAAGAGACATAGAATTCCAATTAATCCTCAGTGATAATGTTGGAATGAGTTTAACGCTCCTAGATGAGAATAAATCGGATATGATTATCTTACGGCAAATAGCTGATGAGATATTAAAAATCATTAAAGAGAGAAGTGGGCGATATAAGCCAGTAAGAAGGAAGCCGATTAGGAGAAGGTTGGTAAGAACTTGTACTAAATGTGGTTCTACGATTTCGAAGATATTATTTGAGAAAACTAAGGGATTATGTAAAGAATGTGAAAAAGAAGAAGCAAAGCACGAAAAATTCAAAAAATCAATTATTATCGGGAGTTTACTTTTAATAATCTTTATTGTTCTTTTAACTATTATATTGTATTTTCAAATTTAAGTAAGCCTAATGAATATAGGCGTAATACGGTAATTTCAGATATTAAAAGAAGTGAAGAGTACTTTATGCTTTTTTGATCGGTAATGTATATGGTGTCATAATTCGAGGGATATCTTTGTTTATCGCAGATATAATTCATTATAAGCATATTAATAAGTTACATACATAATAAGATATTAATTACTTCTCCTCGTAAGAGAGGAGGTTCATCTAAAAAATAATTTTAAAAAAAGCGAGTGAAAATATTATGAATATTTTGAGAACTCCTGACGATAGATTTGAAAATTTACCAAATTTTTCGTATGAAGCTAAATATGTAGAAGATTTGAATGGATTTGAAAAGTTGCGGCTTCATTTTATTGATGAAGGGAAGAAAGATGCCAAATATACCTTTTTATGTCTACATGGGCAACCGACTTGGTCATATCTTTATAGAAAAATGATTCCGAAATTTATAAAATCCAACCATAGAGTAATTGCTCCTGATTTTTTTGGTTTTGGAAAATCAGATAAACCAGTTGATGAAGAAACTTATACTTTCAATTTCCATCGTGAAACCCTTAAATCTTTTATTAATAAACTTAATTTAACCAATATTATATTAGTGTGTCAGGATTGGGGTGGAATTTTGGGATTAACTCTACCAATGGAAATGAGGGATCGTTTTACTCATCTAATTGTTATGAATACAACCTTAGGTACGGGAGATTATGAAATAACAAAAGGATTTCTGGATTTCAAAGAATGGGTAAATAATAATCCTGACTTAGATGCTGGGAGGCTTCTTTGCCGAGCGTCTCCGATCTTGTCAGAAGAAGAGTGTGCTGCGTATTCTGCTCCATTTCCAACCACTGAGTTTAAAGCGGGAGTTAGACGGTTTCCTAATATTGTTCCGTTAAATAAGAATGATGAGGGTGCCAAAATTTCGAGAACAGCGAGAACCTTTCTTAAAAAGAAATGGACAGGTAAAACTTTTATGGCGATCGGAATGAAAGATCCCGTATTAGGACCTCCAATTATGGCAAGATTGAGAAAAAATATCAGAAATTGTCCGGAACCTTTAAAAATTTCTGATGCGGGGCATTTTGTTCAAGAGTGGGGAGATATTGTGGCTGATGAAGCGTTAAAATATTTTGAATTAAATAGGTCTAAATAATCATCGAGAAAAATTATATCATAATAACAAAACCGCTTGAGTTATATTAAGTAGGAAGCAATTTTTAAGCAATTTTGGAAAAGAAATTACAGTGGATTGATTAAAAATTGTCATTCACGCGACTATCTATATCACCAAATGTAATCATCACCCAATTGGGGCCCAAAAAGGGTGAAATAGTTATGAAGTATTATTCTGAAGAAAGAATGAGAGATACCAGAGAAAAGATAGAAAGGGAATTCTTCTAATGGTCAGAGACTTCCACGAAAAAAATGTTTGGATACCTTCGTTATAAAGTGAAAGATAAATTATTTGGATTTTTAGTTACCGAGGGAATTGTACTTACTAAGTTATGTGGACTACAGAAAAAAGAGATAGTTAATGAGTTTGAACTGGGGGCATTTAAAAAAGGTAGTAGAACGATGACTAAATGGGTACATATTCCTTTAACTAAAGTTGATGAACTAAATCCGGTTATAACCTACTTACAATAGATTTATGATAATGCGAAGGAAAGTAATGATATATAATTATTTTTATATTTTTGAAAAATCTTAAGCTATAGATAATATAGTTCAAAAACTATTTTAAAATATTTATTCGAGATAGGTTTAACTAATGTAAAAATATCTATCTCTGCTTATAGCTTTGTTTCTGATATTGAGGGGTTTCAATATGAATCGATATGGGTCTATCTAATATACTAAACGATTCACTACATAGTCTTTAATAAGGTTAGCATCCTCTATGGTAATCAAGATTTTCTATTTCATTCTTAATATGTATTTTCTATTAATTCAAATTACAAAAAGGAATCTATCTTACTGTTCGTGAGATTATAACATAAATTCAACAGTAAGAATTACTTTTTATATCCCTATTTTCATTTTATTGGTAATTCTATAGATTAAGTAAAAGTTAAAATAGACGTGAAAAAATAAATGGTTTTAAATTGTTGGGATATTATGAATTGCGGGAAAAATGGATTATGTCCTGCCTCAAAGGAAGTAAATTTAGATGGCATACATAATGGTTTGAATGGAGGGAGGGCTTGCTGGGTTGTAAAAAATACAGAATGTGGAGATGAAATCCAGCCTAATTTCACTCTTAAATTTGGTAGATGTAAAGATTGTGAAGTATACACTACAGTAATGGAAGAGGAAGGAGATGATTTTAAAGGCCCCGCCGATTTGATGCGAATTTTATACAAATAATTTAAATTTCAATTCTATTCTAAAATCTCACTTTTTTTTTTGACTAAAATTTTCAAATTGACCATACTATTTTAACAATATTTTGCAATAATTCTGGAATCGGTTTTTTCTTTTTAAAAAATATACTAGAGATCTATTAAATCAAATAAGTTTAAATTCCTTAGAATTACTAAAACCTCATGGAACTACTAAAATATTCTAATCCCACCTATCACATGGAAATCAGTTATCCCGTGAAGTGGGAATTTATAGAGAATCATATGGGTTTTGTGGGTGCTATTATCTCTCCACTTAAAGACTACACAGATACATTTCGAGAAAATGTAATGATACAAGTTGAAGATTTAAGTGGTATAGAAATAACCTTACAAGAATACAGCGATCTTACGGTAGAGAATATGAAACATTTGATTTCCAAATTCAAACTTCTCAAGCCGATGGATTTCACGACCCTTGCGGGGCATCCCGGACGTAGAATAATCGCAAAAGGAATCCAAGGTAAGTTGAGATTGCAATGGACATGTGCATGGACGCTTACGAATAATCTGGCTTATGTATTGACCTTTACCGCTAAGCGCGAGCAACATGATGAATATATACCCTATTTCAACGAAATGATACAATCCTTCAGAATTCTATAAAAAAACTATAAGTCATGACTTCAATTTCATTTTCTTTCTCCTATTTTTTATCTGGTTAACTTCTGTGGTATAAAGGTGAAAATAATATATATTCATTTAACCAATAAATATATGTTAAAAGAAGTGAATTATGGATTATATAAGGAAGAAATAAAAAAATGCAGATAACTCAAACATTCATTCCATTTAAAGTGCAACGTAATTGTGTCTATGATGGACCAGGGATTCGAACAACCCTCTTTTTTAAGGGGTGCGGATTGAGATGTGTCTGGTGTCAAAATCCAGAAATGAGGTCGTTCCGTGATGATGTTCCCCCAGAAAATATTTATACCATTGAAGCTCTGATGGATATCATCTTGCGAGATAAAGAGTATTACATCGCAAGTGGAGGTGGAGTAACATTAAGCGGAGGAGAACCATTTCTCCAAGATCCAGAGTGTCTGATTGAATTATTGAAACTACTCAGAGGCGAGAATATCCATATTGTAGTTGAAACGTCCCTACATGCTCCTTGGGAAGGAATTAGTCAAGTAGAACCATATATCGATTTATTTTTAGTTGATCTTAAGGTTGTAGGGGATGATCACCTTCATAAAAAATATACTAAGCAAGATAGCAGATTAATCCACACAAACTTAAAAAAACTGCTCGAGAGAGACGCCAATGTGAAATTTAGGATGGTAATGGTGCCAGGATTGAACGATGGAGAGGATAACATCGAGTCTACCGCCCATTTGCTAAAATCACTTAATTATGACTCTCTTGAATTATTAAAATATCATAACTTTTATGAGGATAAAGCTCGACGTCTGGGTCTCAATTACCAATCCTTGGGTATAAAAAATCAGGAAGCTTCTGAAACAATTGAACGGGGGATCAGACTCTTTGAAAAACAAGGAATTAATGTAGAGTATGTTGAGAGAGATTCTAAACTAAAACAAACAACTTTTTCACCTCGAGTTCGACAAATTCAAAAGGATATTAGAAAAAGCGGACGTGCGCTATGTATAGAAGCATGTAAATTAAAGACCAAATATTATAAAAAAAATGGTTTTGAGAAACCCACACCTGTTCACCGTGCGGAATGTCTCTCCTATGTGTTGAGAAATAAGACGGTCAAAATCTATCCAAAAGAATTACTGGTAGGTAATTTTACCTCAAAAAGGTGTGCAGGACAACTATGGGAAGAATATTATGGTCCGATTGTAGCGAGTTTTCTGTATAAGATAGATCGTCTAAAACCAGTCCGATTTCAATGCTCATTGAAAGAAAAATTATATTCTTATGTTCGATTATTTCCGTTTTGGATGAAACATAGTCTTTTTAATATAGTATATTCGAAGATCCCTGATGTTGTATCTGCATTAGCAAATGCTTCTGAAACAGTCGCGGGATTTAATAATAATATGGCATCGATAGCGCATTTTATCGTGAATTTTGAGCCAATTCTTGAGCTTGGAACATCTGGACTGGTAAAAAAGCTCAAAAAGAAAAAAGCTGAAAAGTCAGAGAAATATCACGATTTTTATGATGGAGCAATAATTAGTTTGAAAGCTTTAGAAGCATTTGCTCAAAGATACACAATTTACCTTGCAATTCTTAGGAAAAACGACTCCAATCCGCAGCGAAAGGAAGAATTAAAAAAAATGGAGGAAATTTGCGAGCAAGTTCCTAAATATCCCGCGCGTACATTTCATGAAGCACTTCAGAGTATGCTTTTTTTACATATAGCCCTTTGTACTGAATCATATGAAAATGCGATATCATTTGGGCGCCTTGATCAGATACTATACCCCTATTATAAAAGAGATAAAGAAGCAGGACGAATTACCTATGAGGAGGCGAAAGAATTACTATGTTTGTTTATTCTTAAAATGGACGAAGTCATTTTGGTAAATGATGGAAATAGTTTTCCAAGTCTTAACGGTCTTTTCGAGACGCTCTCTACAGATCAAGCAGTGACTTTTGGCGGCGTTGATAAGGATGGAAAGGATGCGACTAACGATGTGACATACATGCTGATTGATGCATGTGAATTACAACCTCTTTCGGCCGATATGGCGGCGCGTATCAACAAAAATAGTCCAGATGAATACCTAAAAAAAATCGCAGAGGTCTATATTAAGGGATGTCCAATACCACAATTATTCAGCGATGAAATCTATATCGAAACTATCAAAAACCATTATCCAGTATCATTAGAATCTGCGAGAAATTATTCAATAGTGGGATGTGTGGAACCGAATGCGTCAGATGACCATTTTGGAAATACTGATTGTGCTAATGTGAATCTCACCTTACCCTTATTGCAAGCCTTAAAAGGACACGAGCATGATTTATGGAATAATAAAACAAGTGATGATCTGCTAATACTAATTACCAATTTTATTACATTTTATCTTAAAGGAAAAAACCTTGTTTCTAGATTCATATTACGAATTTGTAATAGGTTACGCGAAAAAAGAAAAATTAAATTGGGATTATTCAACTATAATCCACCTTCAAATATGGAAGAATTGCTTGAAAGATTCCAAAAACGGTTGAATCATCTTACAAATTCTATCTTAAAAGATCATCAAACGATTGAAAGGCATCTTCGCCAAAACTTTCCCACGCCTCTTGCCTCCTCACTCTTTAAAGGTTGTATAGAAAGCGGCAAGGATGTATATGAAGGAGGAGCAAAGATTAATAGCAGCGGCATTCAAGCAGTAGGAGTGACCGATGTCGCAAATTCACTTTTTGCTATTAATGAAGTGATTTTTAAGAAAAAGCTCTATTCAATCGAAGATGTTATAGATGCCATTAAAAACAATTTTCAAGGATCCCGTAACCAAAAGATTCGGTCCGTATTACTTTCCGTTCCGAAGTTTGGAGAGGAATATTCTCCAGAAACCATACAATGGATGAATAAAGTATTGGAAATGTATACTAGTGCCTTAGATTCTGTAGAGAATTGTCCGCGAAAAGGAAGGTATTCAGCAGGTTATTATGCCTTGAATGTATGCACTAGATACGGAAAGAATACACCCGCACTGCCTTCGGGAAGACTAAAAGGTGAACCTCTTGCGAATAGCCTCACACCGCATTATGGAATGGAACAATCGGATCTCTTATCCTCATTGAATTCTATAGCGAGAATTAATTTTGTAGAGCATGCTGAGAATGGTTCAACTGCCACGCTAACGATTGATTCTTCTCTATTCCAAAATTCAGAGGGGAAAATGAATCTGGCAAGCCTTATTAAGACATATCTAACCAAAGGAGGTATGCAACTCCAACCAAACGTGGTCAACCGTGAAATGTTACAAGATGCATATGAACATCCCGAAAAATATCCGAACTTAATGGTTCGTATTGCTGGCTACTGCGCATACTTCAACGAACTTTCTGATGGAATGAAACAAGTTATTATCAATAGGACTTGCTATAAATAAAGAAAGATAGGATAATTAAAAGGGCATTTTATTCCCCATCAATATCTCCTAAATTTGTTTCATTTGACAATAAGATACTAACTCTTTAGTATCTAAAAACTTTATTTGCATCATTTTCGATTCCCATTCGATGTCTTGGGTATAGATCGGATTTCCACGGAGATCTATCATTTCTAGATTCTTAAGATTTGCGAGGCCCTTTAGTTGATGAATTTCATTAAAAGCGAGATTCAATCTTTTTAATTTTATTAGATGATCTAGATTTTTTATCTCTTCTATTTTATTTCTCTTTAATACCAAAAGAACTAGTTGTTTCAGAGAGTCAAGACCTTCAAGTTCTATTATAAAATTTTTTTCAATATTCAGAAATTCCAGCCTACACAGCTGGTCCAATCCCTCTATTTTATGAATGCGATTACTTCCTAGATATAATCTCTTTAAATTTTTTAGAATATCTAATCCATTAATTTTTTGAATTTGATTATCAAACACATTTAACTCAACCAATTTAGGAAGGAAATCAAGACCTTTAAGTTCAGAGATATTATTATTGTATAGATAAAGATATTGCAGATTAGACAATTGGTCCAATCCACTTATCTCCTCAATTTGGTTTAATCTTAAATTAAGAAGCTCTAATTGATTTAAAGCTTCAAGTCCTTTGATCTCTTTAATCTCGTTATTTGATAAATCTAATTCTCTAATATTCTCGACGTTCCCAAATCCTTTGATAAGGGATATATCCTCAATACCTAAATTACTCAGATCTAACACTCCATTTCTAAGAAAGTATTTAGAACCTTTGTATCTTACATAATCCATATTTTAGAGTCCACATTTTGTGAATGTTATTTTAGGATATAAAAATGAATAAACAAACCGTTTTAAAATATTCATTCTTATCGGATTTTATACTAAGGTAGGAATAAAAGAGTGAAATTATGTATTTAAGATTCATGATGATAATCTGACTGATGGGTAATCGAAAATGAAGTAATGATGCTCTAAAAATTTTCTTTATTAATAATACCTAACCTCAGCTTATATATTTAGCCAATCAAATTCATTACATATGAGTAATATAAGCATTGTCGAGGATTTAATGAGAGAATTTGCAGAAAATACGGGATTAATTTCAGACAAGGATCCGAGAAGATACTTATGGACAGATGCGTTTGCGGTCTGTAATTTCATCCAATTACTCAAGCAAACAAACAATGAGAAATATAAAGAGTTAGCAATTAGTTTAGTGGATCAAGTTCACTCGATCCTTGGAAAACATCGTGATGATGATCCTCGGGAAGGCTGGCTCTCTAACAATCCCCGACGGCCTACGAAAAATGGTTTGCGAATAGGTAAAGAACTACCTGAAAGAAAACCCGAAAAACCAATAGATCAACAACTCGAATGGGAGAGGGACGGACAATACTTTCATTATTTAACCAAATGGATGGTTGCGTTAATTAGTATAGGGAACTTCCTTGATAAGGAAATCTATAAGATATGGGCAGCAGATTTAGTACAAGCATCGATGAAGTTCGTCCATAATGAGAGGATGTATTGGAAGATGAGCATCGATCTCAGCAGACCATTAGTCAGATCGATGGGACAACACGATCCACTCGATGGATACACGGTATTCAGATTAGTTGATATGAATACTAAGGAGGATTTGAGTGCAGAAGTGGACATTATGTTTAAAATGGCAAGACGATTGCGATTAGAAACAGAAGATCCGTTGGGAATGGGAGGTATGTTAATTGACGCATATAGATTACACAAAATGAATGAGAATAAGGAATTCATCGACACTATTATTGAAGCTGTCAAATTTGGGATTCAATATTTCAATCCGAATGCTCATAGCTTAGCGTTTCGAGAATTAGGATTAGCAATAGGTGTGGACGCAGCGAAACGAATGAATAGGTTAAAACAATATTGGAATATTTCCGAGAAGCTAAATACCTATTGGGTCAATCACCGAAAATGGGAAGCTCATAGAGACATAAACCAAGTTATGCTGGCAACTAGCTTAAACCCAAATCAATTTTTAGAAGTTTAAAGTCCTTGAGATAATCTAAATCCACTCAATATCCTTGTACTTTTCTATTCCTTTCAACAATAAGGATTCTATTTCTTCAAGAAGGGAAGGACTAAGGTTATTAATGTTGAAGCACGATTTACCTTTTAGAAATTTATTCAAGGCTGGACTAATATTTCGGAACTCATCCGGGTGTGAATAAATAGGGTTAAAATAGAAACTTACATAATTTTTTTGTTGAATTATTCCCGCGATATAGGTTTTTTGTGGATCCTTTCCAAATAGACTGACTTCTTTATTACCATATACATGATAGGCTGGTTTTTTGTCCTTTGCCTTTGAGTCTATATATCTCTCTGCGGTATAAAAATCGTTTGAATGTTTTTCTAACATATGTTTTATCTTTAGGAAAATCTCATCCAAATTTTTCATATTAGAATTATTAAAACTCACACATTAAAAAAACTCTCTTATAGTCTAAAAGTAGTTATCCAAATTTAGTATTGATAAAAAGGTATTAGGTCTGCTCTTCTTTATCTTTGTAAGTCTTATAAAATATAAAAGAAAGATATCATAATAGTTTCTCTGGAAACATGAAAACTATATTTATTTAATCTTTGATTATAAGAATTCTAATAAGTTCTGTTTTGTATCCTTTGTTAACTTAATTGAATGCTAAATAAAATAGTAAAAAAGTTAAAAATATTATAGGTTGAATGAAATGGCAGCAACTAACCTTGTAGTAGGGAAAAAGGCACCAGAATTTTGCTTACCTGATAAGAATGGAAATGATGTATGTTTGAGAGATTATAAAGGAAAAAATGTAATATTATACTTCTATCCCAAAGATAACTCCCCAAGTTGTACCACCGAAGCAATTGGATTCACAAATATCTTACCCGAATTGCTGGAGCTCAACGCCGAGGTGATAGGAATAAGTCCCGATAACCCCGAATCCCATAAAAAATTCATTGAAAAGAAAAATCTCAAGATCACCTTGCTCAGTGATGAAGATACAGAGGTCTTGAAAAAATATGGCGCTTGGGGAATGAAGAAATTTAGAGGGAAATCTTATATGGGGGTAATTCGAAGCACTTATTTGATTAATAAATATGGCAACATTGAATATCATTGGCCTAAAGTAAGTGTAAAAGGGCACCCTGAAGATGTGAAAGAAAAGTTAAGTAAAGTAGAGTAAAGAGTTCGTCATAATTGTTATTATAGTGATAAAATAGGCAATATAGATTTACTCTTAATTTTTTTAAAGTTTAATAAGTAACGCTATTAGAGAAATCTGTTAGGCTTCAATATCTCACAGATTTTTTATAAACCATGTGAAAAATATTTAAATAGTAATATAGCAGTGGTTAAAATAATGATTAAAAGTATAAATCCCGCTACTCTTGAAGAAATTGGAGCAGTGGAAGAAACTCCGATAGAAAAGCTCGATGAAATATTTGAAAATTCCCGGAAAGCTCAAAGGGAGTGGGCTAAAGTTCCCTTAGCTGAACGGGCTCGTAGAGTGGTGGATGTTAATAGAGTTATTTCAACTCAATTTGATGAGATTTCGCTCTTGATCTCACAAGAAGTAGGAAAACCGCCAGATGAAGCATTTGTCAGTGAGGTATACGGCGTAGCAGATTCAACGTTTAATTATTACTCCAATGTAGTTGACGTTTTAGGAGGAGAAGAACAGGTTCCGCTAGGATTTTATGAATCGTTAGATAAACGGAGTCTGATTATTAGAAAACCGATTGGTGTGATTTGCGTGATAGGCCCTTATAATTATCCCTTTACTATTCCATTCCAACAGATCGTCCAGAGTTTGATGGCAGGAAACAGTGTGGTATTTAAACCATCCTCAGAGACCGTACTTACGGGAAAAAAAATCCAGGAAATTTTTGATGAGATAGACTTACCACAACATTTGGTACAAACTGTTTTTGGAAGTGGTTCAAAATTGGGTAATCCGCTGATCGATAATGCAGAGAAGGTAATTTTTACGGGAAGTACCGCTACAGGAAAAAGAATAATGCAGCGAGGTGCAAATACGCTTACAGATGTGGATCTCGAGTTGGGAGGAAAATCTGCAATGGTTGTATTTCCAGATGCGAATCTTGAAAGAGCTGTATTAGCGGCACGATGGGGCTGCTTCACTAATGCGGGACAAGTTTGTGCTTCGGTCAAACGATTATATCTTCATAAGGATATATATGATGGATTTGTTGATGAATTAGTTAGAAAAACCAAGGAATTAAAGCAAGATATTCCCACTAAACCGAATATAGATGTTGGAGCGATGATCAATGAGGAACAACTCAATTGGGTGGAAAAGATGGTCAAGGCGGGAATTGAAGAGGGAGCTAAAGTATTAGTGGGAGGGCGAAGAAATCCAAATTTTGAGGGTTATTTTTATGAACCAACCATAATGACCGCAAAAAGTAATGATATGAAAGTTGTTCAAGAAGAAATTTTTGGTCCAGTTTTAGTGGTGCTTAAATTTGAAGACGAGGAGCAAGTAATAGAGATGGTAAATGATAATCAATACGGGCTAACATCCAGTGTTTGGACAGAAGACATAGAGTTTGGTAAGAAAATAGCAGAAGAGATAAATACTGGTTCCATTATGGTAAATGAGGTTGTCTACACATTTGCACTCGCACCAACTCCATGGGGAGGGACAAAAAATTCGGGAATCGGCAGAACTCACGGGAAATTGGGATTTTATGAAGTATCTCGTCCTTTACATATTAATATTGATGAGTACAAAGAACCCGACCTCTGGTGGATGCCGTATGACGAGAGTTACAAAGAAATAATCGAGAATTTCAAAAATATCGCATCAAGCTTGGTAGTTAAGGACTCCTATTAATCTCTTTTTTTTATCTATTTTTCGCTATAGTTATTTTCTCATTTTAATAAATTTACCTGACTTCATTAATGAGCATGGTTCAAAATAGCTTATATTGTTTTCTCGAGCAAATTTGGTTAATTTATCTGACCAATTTGTGTAGTTGTGTTTTCCCGGGGCAAAAGGTGATGGAGTCCCAATCCCGATCTTCATCACCTTCTCGATGATAGAATAGTTCGGCACGATGTTCTCTTCCAACATTTTACACGATTCATTCAACTGGATTGCTAGTAGGAGTTCGGGATCCAAGAGTCCAGCTTTTTTGGTCTTATTAATTAGAGGTCTTCCATTTTCATCATAATTGTAAAATCCTTTCCCCGCCTTTTTTCCATAATATCCATTTTTTACTAATTCAGTCAGAAGGTTTCCAGGAGCAAACTCAGAGGATACTCGTTCTTCAAAGCTCTTTAGTGCCTTATAATTCGTATCTAAGCCTAAATAATCGCATAATTCATACGGACCCACTTTCATGAAAGGGTAGGCATCAGCATCCAATTGTTCTATTGGGATACCGTTTTTCGCTGCTTTATCCGCTAAAATATTTAGATAGAGATTTCCAGGGATTAGTAGACGATTTGAGATAAAACCTGGAGTGTCTTTCTCGATTGGTGCGACAAACATCGTGCCATTTTTAGCGGGGATATTTTTACAGAAGTTTATAGTTCTGTGAAATATTTCGTTTCTCGTTTTTTCTCCCTTCATCACTTCAATGCAACTTTGCAAAAAAGGGGGTACGAAAAAATGCATACCAATGGTTTGCTCTGGTTTGTTAGAAGCTTCTCCCAATTCCGTTATGGTGAAAGTGGAAGTGTTTGACGATATAATAGTATTATTACTGCATTCACTCCCAACTTTACTGAGAAGGTTTCTCTTTAATTCAATATCCTCTGGAATGACTTCTATTACTAGATCAGAATTAAACACTTTTCTATCTAATTGAGATGAAATATTTAATTTACTAACAATCCTTTCTGCGTCTCCATCGCGTTGGAAAAAGTTTTTAGAACCTAATTTATGTATGTATTTTTTTAAGGTAGATTGAGCTTTTTGAAGAGTGGGTTCGGAAATATCGATTAAATTTACTTTTTCCGCATTTGATAGCAAAAATATTTGTGCGATCCCAACGCCCATTGTGCCGGCGCCAATTACGGAAATTGTTTTAATATCTGAGTGCGTCATTTAATTAAGCCGAAAAAATTTGAAGTGATATTTATCATATTTATATCGTCATAGAAATAGAAATATTAACCCACAAATTAATTTTATCATTTACTCAAGGAGATAATAGTCCGATTTTAAAATTCTATATATCTTTATATCAGTACCCAGAATATGCGAAAATTAAGTGTATAAATTTAAAAGGATGCAATTTCATTATTCATAAAAGAATCTATTACAGAGGTGTCTACATAAAACATGTCATTACAAAGTACACGCGAATTTATATTAGAAGAGAAAATTGGTAGCTTGAAAGATAAAGTCTACGTCTATAATATAGAGAAAGAAAAGCTGGGATATTTTAAAGGGAAGCTAATCAAAATCGGAAACACATTCCGACTTTATGACACGAATGATACTCCACTCTATACGATCGATGAGAAATTAATTTCGATGCGCTCCACCTACACTTTTTATGAAGGGGGGGAAAAAGAAGACGAAAATATGCTCGGAAAAATGAAATCGAAACTCATCTCAATTAGACCGAAGTATTATTTTGAAGATCCTGAGGGAGAAGAACTATTTGAAGCGAAAGGAAAGATTTGGAAATTAAAGTACGATATCCGAAAAGATGGAGACAAAATCGCTGAAATTAATCAAAAACTTTTCAAAAGCATAATTAAGGACAGTTATGGAGTGAAGATAAAAGAGGACGTATCCGATGAAACAGCAATGATAATCTTGGGAATGGTTATTATGCTTCACCATGAAAAGGAAGAACAGAATGACTAAATTGAATGATTAATTAAACTTATACAACTATTTTACTTTTTATTTTATTCAAATGGTTTTTTGCCTCAAATCAATAGTGCATAATTATTAGGTATCATTAGGGTTCTTAAAAGAATAAAGCTATATATTGAACTTGTATTTCTATTTTTATAAAGAATTATGAATAGATAATTATGAAAATCGATTTCCATTGTCATATCTTCCGTGGATTGAACTCGAAAAGTCAAATCAAAGAACAATTTAGTGAAAAATTTTCTGGCTATGGATTTTATGAACGTATAAAGCATGGAATAGCTGAGATTGAAACCATTGAAACAGAAGATATTATAGACAAAGTATTATATCATATTAAGCAAGCGGGATTAGATAAAATGGTGCTCCTCCCTCTTAGTATAAAAGAAAATAAAGAGGTTCTTAATTGGAAAAAAAAAGCACCAGAGATCTTCATTCCATTCTTCAATCCCCCCGAGCGAGCGATGAGAGGGATTAACATAGAAAAAATATTAAAAAGCGCTGTTGAGGAAGATGGAATAAAAGGTTTGAAAATCATGAATCCCTTCCGTGAAAAATATCTAAACGACCCTGTATTATTGGAAACATTTGAGCTTGCCGAGGTCCATGAACTACTTGTGTTAATGCATACGGGATACCCACCGCCTGGAACAAGAAGAAATGTTTTGACATATGCAAATCCGCTGAAAATTGAAGATATCATCCAAAGGTTTCCTGAGCTAAAAATCATTATCGCGCATATGGGGTATCCGTGGATCGATGTTGCCCTCTCATTAGCAGTCCAATATCCCAATATTTATCTTGATATCAGTAACCTTACTTATATGATGCCGAAACGCTTAGAGGAGTTCCTTCTTCGAGCAAAAGAATTAATCGGAACGGATAAAATTCTTTTTGGTTCTGATGGATTTGCCCCGGAAATGATCGAAATGACTGTAAACCATTTTGAAAATATTGATTATCTCTCAGAAAATGAAATTGATAAGATTATGGGATTAAATGCCAAGCATTTATTGAATCTATAAAGACACCTTCAGTGTAATTTTCATTTGAACCAATTCTTATTGGTTCATAAAAATAAAAAGGGGTTAATGAAGCAAATAAATAGGTACGCAACTTAATATTTAATAACAAATCAATTAGAAGAATATAGGTGAATGAATTGAAATTTGTTGATTTATCCATCCCAATAATTAATCCGGATGAGGCAGTCTTCGATCCTCCGTTAACTCAACCGCAAATAGAATATAACGCCCATGAAGAGGGTGCGGATCAGATGGGTTTTGTGTTTCCTCGACTAAAACCTGATAAACATCTCCCCGATGGAAAGGGTTGGGCAACTGAGACAATTACTTTAGGAACTCACAGCGGAACCCATATGGATGCTCCGTGGCATTTTGCTCCTATACAGGATAAGGAAACTGGGGAGCGGAAAGCGATGACAATTGATGAAATTCCGCTTGAATGGTGTATTGCCCCCTTAGTGGTGTTGGATTGTACTGATTATGAGGAGGGATATGTAATGACCCCTAAAGATGTTGATAGTAAATTGGAGGCAATTAATCACGAGCTTCAAGAAGGTGAGGTCTTATGTGTTCATACAAATGCTCCACAGCATTACGGAACGAAAGAGTATATTAATTATGGAGTGGGAGTCGGAAAAGAGGCAACTCTTCATATTTTACGACAAGGTGTCCATATTGTGGGAATAGATGCGTGGAGCTGGGATGCTCCCTTTTCTCTAACAGCGAAAAAATGGAAAAAGTCCGTTAGAGCAAAAGAACCAGATACATCCTTAATCTGGGAGGGCCATTTTGCGGGGAGAGATCTCGGCTATTTTCAAATGGAAAAGATGTATAATTTAGATAAAGTTCCCCCAACGGGTGCCACTATCTATTGCTTTCCAATCAAAATCGCACGTGCGAGTGCTGCGTGGGTGCGTGCTGTAGCGACTCTTCCAGAATAATCAAATAAAATTAGATACATGTTTTCTCTTTTTTTTCACCGATAAACTGAAAATTTCAAAAAGAAAAGATGAATAAAAAATGGAAAATAGATAAGATTTATATGTATATTAATATTCTGTCTCAAATGATTTATCTACGAGCGTTTCTGCATCAGCGAACGGTGCTAATGCACCACTCCAATCCTCAAGTGTTTCAGAATATTTTTCTTGAAACATATTTACAAAATGCTGTAATTGCGTTCTCACTTCCGATGATTGGTTTCCCTTAATAAAAAGCGCTCCAAAGAGCTTTTTACCGTACTCTATTAATATTGTAATATCTCCGTGATCAATTGTTTTAAGAGCTTCAGTACTCTTGGTGGTTTCCTTTATAAATGAGGTAATTGCTGAGAACATTCCAGAAATTAATCCCGGATCTTGTGCAGCCTCCTCGGAAAATTCGTGATCGTATACTCCTCTTCCATCCTCATAGATAATATATAATGCTTGTTTTTTCACTCGTTCGAACCGATAGCTGAATTCAGGTTTCCATACTTCAATCCTACCTTGGTTATAGAGATATTTCAAAACAAAATAGAATCGTTTAATCTCTTCCTCCTGTTGAGGTGTCAATGCTTTCAAGGTTTTGTCTTTTTCCAGTTTGGCTAGCAAATTTTGTACTTCCTCTCTGGACTCTTCGGGCGTCTGTTGAGCTTCAATTCGAGTTTTGGAGATAAAATAGTCAGAATTCTTCTCGCGGTACTCGCCATATGTTATGAAGCTGTCCACGTTTGTAAATATCACTTTTTTTACGTATTTTTCGTCAATAGGTACGTTCGATATCTTAAACTTTTTGAGAAGATAATAGGCAAAACACCCCCATAAGATGATGCTAAACACATATCTCGAATATGTGTAAGGAATTGCCAGAATGCCCAAAACTCCGCTTAAGTTGGCCTCAAATGCCGCAGTCCGTAACGTAAAAAAGTCGATGCCAAACAAAGAGGTAAAACTCACTCGACCCGTTAACCAATATTCATCTGGAGCAAAATTAATTAGGGGATTAAATCCAATTATCCGAAATAAAATTGAGAGTAAAATAACGGCGGACATGAAGCCAAAGATGCTTGTCAAAATGTCCCTTGAGAATCGAAATGTATAGATTAGGAATATAGTCGTTATAATGATTGGAACTATTGCCAGAATGATAGTATCGATTAAAATCAAGAGGTCAAAAAGATATGCGTCAAGAAGAGTAGGATCCGCATTAAAAAGTCCTGTATTAAGAACAGTTTGTGGATCACCGAATATTTCAATAATGATAAAATTAAAAATTAGGGTAATGAGAAAGTAAACTACCGTTGCTATAACTCCGAATACTAATCCATAATAAATTCCCGTCTTTTTGGATTCTTGAATTTTCCTTTTTTTGTTTTTCCACCAATCGACTATTTTAATTAAAATAAAGATTGATATCTGCTCGAAAATATCCAAAAATAGAATAAAAATACCCGTAGCCATCAGAAAATATGCAAAAAAATACACGATGATATCAATTGACCCTAAATATTCAAGCAAAAACAAAAATATCGAGATAATCGAAATGGGAGTTCCGACCATATATAAGCTCCGAAAAGTCTGTTCTCTCACTCGTTCTCCAAAATATCGCCCCCTTATTGCCACTTTACTTGAGTATAAAAGCTCGATACTAAAGATGAAGATAGCAAGATAAACAAACAAGATTTCCAGAAACCAGCCAAGGGCGGTCTCAGAAGTACTTAGGGAAAAGTTCTGTAGGTTAGATACTTTTAAAATTGCTTGGAGGATATAGAGAGATACGGGAAGAAGTACAACCATCAGCTTAAATATCTCCTTTTCCCGCGTCCAATCCTTATTAATCAACTCTTCTTTTATGTTCTGGAGAGGGCTTTTTTCAAACTCATAGGTAGTCTGATTTAAGATTTCCTCAGTAGTTCCCTCTTCTTTGCGTATTCGATTCCAAATCATTACAAACGATATTAACGGCGCAATGATGAATATAAAGGGTAAAATCACCAGTGGATAGGAAATGAAAATGGAAATCAGGGAGAAGAAATGTATCGCCATGTAGCCTAAGCTAAGACCTCCTTGTTCAGAGGATACGTCTAATTCATTGATTGGATTGTTAAATTGAAAAATGACTGGGAGAATCCAATAGATAAAATAAAAGATCGAGATTCCGACCACTATTCTCAAATATAACTTCCCAATCGCTCGATTCCACAGAAATAGGAGGGGTAGAAACATTATAATTACTGGTAGAATATTCAGCAAAATCGTGAGTATGATTTCTATCGCACTCATTTTTCTTAGATATTAGTTTTTAGTTAAATTTTTGATATATAAAATTAAATATATGTAGTCCTCAATAATCAAATTAAAAATTTCGAATATTTTAATTCTTGTATATGAATATAAAAAATCAAAGACTTGGAATTTTATTTGATTATGATTTTTCCAAGCAACATAATCCTCCCTACCCTCATCCCTCCTTCATTTCCTATGAGAATCCTTTAAGAATTAAGGCGATTTACAATTATTTCGAGAAGATTCGTTTATTTGAAGATGAGCGTATTATCAAATTAGCTCCGAGGATAATAGGTAAAAAACTTCTCGCCTTAGCTCATTCGCAATATTATGTTGACACTGTGAGACGGCTTTCTCAATTCGGAAGTGGATTATTATCCGAAGAGGTCTTTGTGGTAAAAGATACTTATTTATTGGCAAAAAAAGCAATTGGTGGTGTGATTGAGTGCATAGATGCGGTTTTAAACCATCGCGTTGATCACTCTTTTGCACTCGTGCGCCCTCCAGGACATCATGCAATGCGTGAGAAAGGTGCAGGATTATGTATATTTAATAACATCGCAGCATCAATATTAAATTTAAAGAAGAATGGTTTTGATAAAAAGATTGCCATAATTGACATAGATGATCATTTCGGAGATGGAATTGCGCAATATTTTTATGAAGATCCCGATATACTCTATTTTTCTGTCCATGAATTTGATTTTTTGGAAGGAGATATTGGATTTATAACCGAAACGGGTGCTAAACGGGGCAAGGGTACTACGATTAATTTTCCTATTCCCATGAACACCACGGATGATAATTTTTTAGAATTTATGGATATCCTCAAACCTGTGTTGAAGGAATTCCGTCCCGAGTTGATTATTGTAGCAGTAGGAGTCGATATGTATTTTGCAGATCAAATTGGAAACTGTTTACTTACTAGTAGATCATATTATGATTTTACTTATGCAATAAAGGAAATAGCAGAGGATTTATGCGATGGACAGCTGGTCCTTGTATTAGAGGGCGGATATAACTTGATTGGGCTCCCCGTATGTGTACATTCCATCATCAGAGCACTCCTCCAAGACAAATATGTTTCACACGATTTCGAACATGTTGATTTTTCCAAATATCGGAGCAACATTGAATTACTCAAAATTAAGGAGGCTCTAAGGGCTATTTTGAGCGAGTCTTGGACATGTTTCGATAATGAATAAGAGAAAAGGACAAAGAATTAAGAAAAAAGGAAAAATGGATATGAGTGGAATAAGCTTATAGAATGGATTCCATTTTTCTTGCATACTCTTGTACCGTAAACAATGCATCACGCGGACCGACTTGAGGATTAATATAACACACCAAGGCACCCTCGCCGCCAATCGGGATCGGACATACGATTATGTGGCCTTTTCCTTTTATGTTTGTTCCAATCTTCCGTTCTTCGGTGTTTTCCACAATCATATATTTTATTCCTTGTACTTCTATGCTTGACATGCCTTTTTCCCCGAGGTCCAGTTTGGTCTGTAAAAGTTCGTTGAATTTATCCAAATTTCCCGAGATATCCCAATTTTCGGTCTGGGTGACTAGGTTCCCATCCTGGCTGATTACTGCTACCCCATAAACATTTTGTTCTTCATCTAAGAGATCATCAATAAGAGATTCTATTTCCGACATTTTTTCCTAAAATATTATATGCGTGGTTTTTTATATTACTAATATACTAAAACAATATAAATTAATATCATTAATAAAACAATATTTAGTTAACGGTGAAAATTTCATGCTAAGAATGTGGAAAAAAGGAGTATTACTTATAATGCGGGAAAAACGTACTTTTATCATCTTTACGCTAATTTATACGATTTTAATCTTTTTGACAAGTTTATTTTTAGATTATAGTATTGGGGGTAATTTCGGAGGTATTTCTGGTGTTTTAGTGCTCATATTTTTGTTTACCAGTTTAGTGCTTTCACTCTTGTATGCGTGGATTCTGGTATCACGAAAACGACGAGATTGGGCGACGTTAAAATGTATCGGTTATACAAACGCAAATATTATAACAATTGTATCGGGGATAATACTTTTTACTACTTTGATGGGCCTTTTTATTGTGATTGAAGTCCTTTTTCATTATACAGCGATTTTTACCTATTTAGATACAGTTCCGATTCCAACGGGATTACAACCAGTTCTTATCGGCCTTCTTCCAGTAATAACAACCACTATATTGTTTATCGCGGTACAAATTTTATCAATCGCGTTAATTTATAGAAAAGTCCTGAAGGTAAGACCAATGATAGCATTAAAACGGGTGGGTGAATAAA
This sequence comes from Promethearchaeota archaeon, assembly GCA_014730295.1. The sequence continues at coordinate 22,131 of WJIN01000412.1, forward strand.
GAAAATGCCAATAGATATGGATACGATGATTGAGGCTATTGATGTAAATAAAGAATACCGTCGAGCAGGTGCCATCATTCGGGCATTGGCGGATGTAAATGTAACGATAAAATCCGGGGAGTTTGTGATTATTCAAGGTCCCACGGGATGCGGGAAATCAACGCTCTTGAATGTCTTATCAGGATTAGACTTTCCCGATTCCGGAAAGATCATTTTTGACGGTGAGAATATTGCACGCGCAACTGAGGACAGGCTTGCACGGATAAGAAGGATGAAAGTAGGTTTTGTCTTTCAGGATTTCAATCTTATAAGCACATTAACTGCTTTGGAAAATGTAGAAAGTGTTCTATGGCCTACGGTTCTTAGATCGTCGGAGATTGAAAATAGGGCGATCGCTGCTTTACGGGATGTGAATCTCCTTGACAGAAAAGATCATTATCCAGTTCAAATGAGCGGAGGGGAAAAACAAAAGTGTGGTTTAGCACGAGCCATTATCCATCGACCTCGAGTGATTTTAGCCGACGAGCCTACGGGAAACTTGGACCCTCAATCGGAAAAGGAAATAATGGATTTATTGAAAAAAATTAATAAAGATTCCGAGACTACAGTGGTCGTGGTCACACATCGGGAAAAATTGACCTCATACGCTGACAAGCTTGTAAATATGAAAGACGGGCGAATAACCAACGTAAAATAATTAGATTTCTTTAATTCTTTTCAAATTACCTAATTTTTTTGTAATTCTTACCATCTATCTACAATTTTAATTTTTATTTATTTTTACTAAAACCTTTTAAATCTGTAGGAATATGTATTCATAGCAAACTTAGTTTCTATATTGGCACGGGAAATTAAAACTAAGAATTAAATACTAAGAGTATTTAACATTTAATAATCAGTAATTGATAATATTAAATATAGAAAAATCACAACTTAAATTTTTTGTGAACTATTATGGGATTAAAACGGGTTATTTGTTCGGGATGTTTAGGGATGCTCTGCCTCATTCCGATGGCATGGATCTCGTTCGCGGCACTGGATTTAACAGGTAGCGTTACTGGTGGATTAATTACCGGTTTAAACGAACTTTTAGCAAGTATACCGGCTATTGGAGGCGTTTTAAGTATAATTGGAGGGGCTTTCATTGGACTATTCTTAATCTTTCTCTTCCCAATCCATTGGGCATTGATGTACCGTCCTGATGATGTGATGCTCTTAATTTCACTGGTACTTCCGTGGGTGCTCTGCTGTTCCATAACCTCAGCAATTTTTGCGCACTCACCCCGAGGTGGGCTTCATACAAGCCTTGCAATAGGTATCGGTTATGTGATCCCAATGATCCTCATCTATTTCGCGATCCCTGCACTTATTAATTCAATTGCAGGAGGTATGGGTTCATTTGGAACGGGGATTATTGATGGATTAAGTACAGGATTAACTGATCTCCCCTACTTAGCGGCAGTGTCAACGGCGATACTGGAAGGATGTTTAGTAGGCGCCTTCTTTGGTGCGTTTGTTGGTAGCTTAAAGTACAAACCGGATGAAGAAGTTGGAAAGAGCGTTAAATCAACTGGTACTACTAAATCAGAGCCAAAATTGGATACTGCAGATGATTTCTGCACAAATTGCGGAGCCAAATTAGTTTCTGGAGACGAGTTTTGTACTAATTGCGGTCAAAAAGTATAAATTTTTAATTGTCTTTATTTTTCTTTTTCTCATTTTTTAAATTCTTTTAGAGATCTATTTTCAATAGATTAAAAAAAGAAAACTCCATATTTTTTTATAATAGGTTTATTTAATATTATTATTATTAAATGATTAGAGAGAATAGAGAATTTTATGCCCCGTCAAGTTAAAGGAATCTTACTCAGTCGTCTCATCGTGCTGCTTGCGATCATATTGATTCCCGTTGCCATTTTTCTCGTATTTTTCTTTGTTGACTTTAATTTATGGTACTCAAATGACCCGATGATAAGTTTTTGGATTATAAAAGTATTATGTCCCATTATATTCAGCGCTTCATGGTTATTTTTCATGATATTATTTGCTGAAAGGATAGCATTGACTATAGACTCGATGGATAGAGTAGTTTCTATCATCCCATTGAGGTTGAAGCTTTTCTACGGGATGATCGCGGTTGTGGTGTTATTCGTGTTCATTTTCCCGTTGATATCTCCATTGATTGGAGTGATCAGTTTTATGTCACTTGCATGGAGGGCGACTACTTTTCATAAAGAAGAGTGGACTGCAGAGACCAAAACGCCTTTCTATACCAAAGTGCTGATGGTTTTAGCGGCTTCAGTCCCAATCTTCTGCACGGTTTCTATCATCCCCGAATATCTGGTATTATCAGTGTTCCTTTCCACACAAATTTGGGTTCCAATTACCGATTTCGTGTATACATTCTCGTATTGTCTCTGTACAGCGCTTGCGATCGGTTCGCTCTTTTATATGGTAGAAAATAAAGGGGTGAGTGAATATGAGGTGATCTTCGTAGACACTACCCAAAAAGAAACTTATTGGTGGGTAAAATTTGTGGAATTGGGATTATTTATATTCTTTTTGTTCCTGGCATACGGAGGATTCGGGATAATCGAACTATTTTACACTGCGGGCTTCATTATCGTAGTCTTTGTGTCCATCGTGAATCATTTTTCTGAAAAGCGAAAAACCGGAAAAGTTCGCGGACATATTTTAGGATATATTTTAGCGGCGGTTTTCCTAGGATCAAATTCATTGGTATTTTACGTGAATTTACCCGAGATTATTAATCTGATAAGTTTAATAGTGCTCGCTGGCGTGTTCATTATAGTTTTTTTAATTACGTTTATTTATCTCGAAGAAACCGAGTTTTAAAATCTTTTTTTTAATATTTTTTTAAGCATTATTCCTGAATACTTTAGCCTAAGGTGCTTTCCCAAGTATGTATATATCGTTTATTTAATTTACCAGAAGCGGGATATTCTTGATTTTTTAAAGATTAAGATATTCGTCTCCCATATTTCTGTTGGAAAATACTCATATGAGTTTATTTTTTTCAGTATGTTTCACGATGTCTGTATAAATGGAATTTCTACTCTATTAGAAGGTAAATTTTTAAAAGGGCTAAATTCATCTTTGATCATAAGTTAGTAATCTACTTAAAAAATACTATACAAAGGAAATTAAAGATGAAAAAATTAAATAGTAAATCTTTAATGGTACTTACCATACTTGTGGCGTCTACATTAGCTATGCCCGCGATGGTCGCGGGATCTGACACAGATGATAATATCAATTTAAATCAATTTGGTGGAACTAACCCAAGCGACTTAATCAACAATTTCGGAGGATTTGGAAATATTTTCTCCAACTATTTAGGCCCTTCCGGAGCACTATTGGGACAAATATTTCTAATGTTGTTTAATCAAACCCTTGACATTGAGCAACAGAAAGTGAGTCAAGGATTGTACGTAATGAATGCAACTATCACAAAACCTAATCTTCCAAATGTAACTTATGATTTTGATGAATACGGACAGCGACCCTTTTATCTGCCTCAAAATTATTCAGATACAGAAAATGGATATTATTACTGCGAAACAGATTATAGCGGTAATATAGAAATAGAGGTGGAAGTGGGTGGATCAATTACTTTAATTATCTGGGATCAAGATGAGTCTTTTATTAATGCTCTAAAAAGACTGATCAGCGCAATCAAATCCTTTATGACTGCTCCCGATGAGCAAACAATTATTCAAGAAGCTATTTCGGCAATTACTTGGTTTCTAATTCATATAAATGACATTTTTAACGGCAACGAATTATTTGTTATGAATCCTATGACTTACCAAAAGTTGACTACTCATGCTAAAACAGAACTCCAGTTTAATAAGGATTGGAAATTTTATAATGAAACTAGTGGAACGACTGAAACTGTAAATTCAACAACCAAATCAACATGGTTATCAGAAGCGGAGGATAGAAATGATGGATATATTAGATGGCTGCTGACAAATAAAACTATAGCAGCTAACGAAGAAATTACATGGACTCAATTCTCGTTTGATATATTCCAATTTTGGATGAGAAATTTCCAGATAAATATCAACGTTGCTGACTTATTAACTGGGGGCGCGAATATCGTAAGCGCATTTAGCGGTTGTGATATTGAATTTTATCTCTTTACACATTCTCTGGCAGGTACCTATCTCTTCGAAGATACAGATGGGAATGAAAGAGTGACAGCTAACTATACAGAATACGGAAGTGGTTCAAACACAATAGAACTTCCCGAATTAAATGAATTGGCCTATATGTTACATCTAAAAGATGGAGATTATGACTTTAGAGAACCAGAAATAGTTAACGGAAATGTCGAATGGGGTCTAAATATAACTAATCCTGAAGTTGGTCCTGTGCCGATCGGAACAGATACAGAAACCTATTTCAATGAAACGGGTAGCACAAGTCTAAATAACATTTACTTTGGTCTTCAATTCATTCCATCTGTTTCTGGGTCTGTAGCACAAGGAAGAATTAAATTAGTTCATCATATCGCTCCACTACAAGATTCGCTAAACAGTGATTTAGACTTAGCTGTTATGTATATTTCTTCTATATTGCATTTCCATTTGACTATTACCAATGTAGAAGAAAGTGCAGAAGATCCATTACCCTTACTTCAGCAAGATGATTACAGAGAATCAGAAGAATCCATAAAGATAGGGAATTATTTAGGAGTAGGAGAAGAACAATTAGAATTTGTCGATATCGCAGGTCAAGATTATGTTTATGGAGATAATGACTCATCTACGACTACTGATGATGCATTGAGTAGCTATATCCCTATAGCTCTTTACACATTAGAAGCAAGTGCTCATAAGAGTTATGAAGGAGGGACTGATGAATATCAACCATATGCTGCAAATGCGAGCCTCATTCTTGAATATAATATGCTTGGATACGCTGTTTCCTATCCTAAATTTGATGGAGGCATAAATGGAATATTCCATGATCCTACCTTCAATGTCTTCATGGTCTTCGAGCCAACCGCGTTCTGGGCGCTCATTCTGCTCATCGGTGGAATCAGCATCCTCGGTATCGCCACGATTCTCATAAAGAGAAAGAAAGATGGGAAAGCACCATTTTAAAGCAATTTAACATACTAACCTAAATTTTTTATTTTCTTTTTACATATTTTTTTTCTTGTTTTATCGATTTAGTCCACGAATTTAAAAACCCAATATCCGTTCTCGACATTTCCCAGCCAAGTAAAGGAGGGTTCGCATGATCGATAACCAAAAATTATATATATTTAAAATGGATAATTTATTAATAGTTTTAATGCGTAACAATACAATAACGTTCTTGTAAAAATTTGTATATACGAATGTGATAAAATATGCCAATTAAAAAAGATGATAAATACCAAGTAAATGAAAATAAGCTTTGGTTTAAAAAGTGGTGGCCCGAAAATGTTCCGAAAAATACAACGTTTGAGGAGATCACCATCAACGAGATGCTTGACCGCCAAGTGGAAAAATACGGCGATCAAAACGTCATGTGGTTCTTAGAGACGTGGATGACCTATAAAGAGTTTCAAGACAAGGTGAAACGGCTGGCGACCGCCCTACACGAGTTAGGCATTAGAAAGGGCGATGTAGTGGCAATGCATTTACCAAATTGCTTCCAATATATTATTGGATATTATGCCATTACGCGAATCGGAGCTATCGCGTCAGGAATAAACCCAACCTATCAACCGATGGAAATTCTCCATCAATTAGATATTATCAAACCAAAGATGCTTATAGTCTTAGACGCATTATACGAGCCATACATAAAACCGATCATCGATAAATCTAGTATCGAAATACTCGCTTATACCAATGTGGCAGACTTAGCTGATGGCTTAGGATTCAAACGAACTTTAGGGAAACTTATAGGAAAGATCCCAAAAGGGAAAGTCGAGTATGAAGGAGCGCTCGATCTTATGGACTTATTGGAAACTGAACCAAACGTACCCGATGTAGACTTTGATGTGAAAACTCATCCTGTCACCTATATTATGACGGGTGGTACGACGGGTTTACCAAAAGCGGCGGTGCTTACACATTTCAATGCAGTTTCAAACGCTCATCAGAACAAGCTCTGGTTAGGTGGTGAAAAACCGGGAATAGGTAGTATTGGTGTATTACCTCTATTCCACAGTTTCGCTCATACGGTGGTAATGAACTCGACAATTGCGCTCGGTGGTTGGATTATGCTTTTTGCAAAACCCCCCGAAACCGAAGAATTGCTGGAGACAATCGAAGAGCTTCCGGCTCCCGAAGGATTAGTGTATGCGGGTGCTGAAGTATTATTCAAACGCTTAGCAGAATTTGAAGATATAGGCGACTATCCCGGAGTTATGGGTAAATTAACCTTGTGTGTATCTGGTGCGGGACCACTTCATAGACCCGTTCGTGATGCGTTTGTTGAAAATACAGGTGGAAGAATTGTCGAAGGATACGGACTTACAGAGGCTACTCCGGTGGTAAGTGCGGGTAATCTGTTTGGTGAAAGTCCAATTGGAGTCATTGGAATGCCATTCCCAGGTACAGAATGGGGAATTTGGCCTACTGATGATTGGGATGCCGGTCCAATTTGTATGGGAAATCCTGATGATAAAAATTTCGGCGAAGAGCATACGGGAGAAGTGTGTGTGCACGGACCTCAAGTCATGTTGGAGTATCTCAACAAACCCGAAGAAACTGATGATACGATAAAAGAATATAAAGGCGCGCTATGGCTTTTGACAGGTGATATCGGATTTATGAACGATGATGGAACGGTTGAACTGAGAGATAGAAAGAAACAATTGATTAAATATAAAGGATATTCAGTCTATCCGAAGGAAGTCGAAGAATTACTCATGAAACATCCAGAAATCTCTGAAGCCGCAGTTGCCGGTATTCCGAACGAAGAGTGGGGAGAGGCAGTAAAAGCATGGATCGAACTTACACCCGGCTCAGACTTAACCGTGGACGAAATAAAAGCGTGGGCAGAAGATAACATGACCCACTATAAACGACCGTATTACGTCGAGATTATTGAGGAAGTTCCTAAGAATCTAATCGGAAAGGTCCAACGCAGAATTCTGCAAATCAACGATCCCGTCTATATTGAACGACACGGAAAACCCGATAAAGTGGATCAAGCATAGATCCTTTTTCTAACAAATTTATTTTTATTTTTCTTATTAATTTTTCCCGAGTAATCTCTCTTGTTATAGTCAGGAAACCTATTTTTAATATTGCTATAGATAATATTAGGTGATCCAAACAATAAAATCTAATAGTAAGCAGTAGGTGATAAATATGACCACGTGAGATTACCCAAGACCCGCCTTCTTTATCATAAGTTGGGTGATAGCCTCAAAGGTCTTTTCGACATTATCTCCCGTTTTTGAGCTGGTTTCGATAAAACCATTTAATCCACGTGATTTGGCGATTTTAATTCCCTCTTCCGAGCTAACTTCTCTCTGGTCTTCAAGGTCCGCCTTACCTCCTACAACTAGAATAGGAAATCGGTTTTCGGGCTTAATTTCTTTTCGGATTACGACTAGCCAGTCGTCGATATGAGCAAGCGTGGAAAAGTTCGTGATATCATACATAAAGAGCCCACCTGAGGCCCCACGGACATAGGTCGGAAGTAAGAATCTGAATCGTTCTTCCCCACCAAAATCCCAGATTTGTAATTTCACTTTCCTCCCCAGCGTCGCCACGCTCTTTACATTAAAATCCACGCCGATAGTCATAGTTGAGTCTGGTTTGAACACGTTTGTTAAAAATCTATGAGTTAGAGTAGTTTTTCCACAACCCGCATCTCCAAAAATGACGAGCTTGAAAGAAGAGTCGAACATCTTTCTAATCCTCCCACCCCATCAATAGTTTGGTACATTCTTTTTGACTTTGCAAAATAGAGATCATTTTATACTTTTGATATTATAATTACTAATAACACTTTTCATATTAAAATATATGATTTATAATTATGAATCCTAACAAAAAAAATCATAAGAAAAAAAAGAGAACTATTATGAAGAAGAATTCTCAAACTTATCAAGTTCTCTTCGGTAAATTGGATCAAGAAAAATGTACGATGCAATTATTCACTCATTTAAGTCAATAATCCTATACTTATGTTTATACGCTCCCTTATGACAATTGACGCATAAATAGCACCCCGAATCTGGCTCAAACACGAGATCCTCCTCTTTGTTGCTACACCATCCGCAACTGATTGGGTATTTGCTTTTAGCGATGTTTAGTTCCTCCCTTCTATGTAAATAATAATGCCCCCTTCTTAAACCAGATTCGCGGCTGATTTTTCCTTGCTTTTCCAATCCATAAATCCTATCCCATTCATCTAATAATCTTCTTTGTTCTTTTTTGAACCATGCATAAAGCAGCTTCCGGAATTCGGCTCGGATCTTCCGCAACCTAGGATTTTTCAGCCATCTTAGCTTGGTTTTTGGGATATGGCGCCAATTATACTCGTCTTTTCTTCTTATTTGCCGCAGATTCATAATCTTCTAATCTTAGTATGTAAATGAAAAATAAAAATTTTGCCCTTTCAGATTGGGAAATAGACATTTCTCAAAAAATCGTTGTTCAAAAAATAATACCAGTCGTCTACCAATTCAGCAAACGTATGCCTACCAAATGATCCTTGTTGCATCAAGATCCAAATTCTATCTACAAATTCCTTCGCTGTTTCAAGGTATTGATCCGTGGCAATCGGGTTGGATCTCTGCATTACCGCTAAATGAGGATTCTCCCCTCTCTTTATTGCATCTTTAAACTTTTGTATCTTTTTATTCATTTCTCCTATTTTTCCCTCAAAATCATAGTCATCATTTAGGACAGTTTCTAGTATATTATACCAATTGTCCGTGTATGTAGTTCCTCCTTTTGAAATTGTAAACATCCTCGTAGGAGGGAAGAACTTCTCAAAGTCCTTCTTTGTAATCCATTTTTTATATTGGGTTTGCCCCGGATAATATTGTGCTTGAGAATCTTTTTTCTCAATAGCATACTGAAGCAGGTTCCTCAAATTCTCTTTTATATACCTCGCATCATTAACACTTAAAGATTCCAAAATTTTGTGATATTTTTGCCATGTTAGTACTTGATCCTTTAGCGCCATCGACATCTTCTGAGTTGGATCTGGATGGTGCAAAGCATATGATATTGAGAAATCACCTAAAAAGGCTTTATCCGGAATTGGATCAAACGAGAGATCTGTTCCGAATAGATCAGCCATATTCATAGTTATTGCCCAAGCACGATAATTAGGATCTTTCCTAAACCCATATGTGTAGTCAGGGTTTGATCGGTATGGTAGGAATAATTTATCAAACCAGTTTTGCACCGTCGATGGTCTTTGGCTCCATCTGGTTTTTAACCTAATTCTCATTTTATCCAACGCTTTCAATAAACATTTAGTATGAACATAGGTGTCCATTTTCCTCACATACTCTTCATTACTAATTAATTCCCGAGATAAGTCAAGTGAAATTATAAAAGAATTTAATTTATTTATACTACGGTGAATTAACTTATTTCCAAATACTCTCTGCTGTTGACCTACATAATTATAGAATGGACTTCTGTCCCAGTAGTTGTAAATTGTGCGGATATTATTATAAGAAATAGCTATATCCTCATTATGATATGCAGCGCTCCTCCATAAGAAATGGAATGTCTCTTCTAATAAATCAATATAACCTTTTGTGTAATAGTTCAATCCAACAAAATTATACTTTACTATACCAAACTTCCTATTATGCCGATAAACACAATGTTTAACCCATTTTTTTAACATATTTAATTCATACCCATCAACTTCCCTATCTAAATCAAGTGTTCTACCAATATCATCTATTGCTTCAAAATCCTCTATCTTTAATTCATTTACCCTTGTGAGCATATCTTCAATGATAAAGGTTTGAAAATCACCTTCTGCAGTGGACTCACTTGCTCTAACCAAAGTATCACCTAAATATTGATAAGGTCTCTCTTTTTGATCATTTCGTTCATAAGAAAATAGGAAATATGAAAGCTCTTGCATTGTTTCTAAACTTCTAAGAACATTGGTGTAAGGGCAATCAAGTATATTTAGAATTAAATCTCTTTTTGCGGAAGGGGCATATTTATCCAAGATATGTCTATAAACGGAATTTTGGTATGAATTGATGATATCCATTGTTTCAAGATGAATCAGATCTAATCTTTTCAACAAGCTATCTGAAGGAGTCGTTAAGCTCGATTTAATTTTATCATATAATTTAATGTAGCTATCTCTCGCATTACGAGGTAAAAGATTATAATCTTTATAAAGTTCAAAATGAGGATTAATCTCGAAAAGATTATTAAATTGATTTTGATCATTCTTAGTCATTAAATTAGTTTCTTTTACTATCGTTATCATATATTTTAGATATTGCAATTTTATTTTAAGGTAGGCAGGATTTTCCAATTGTTTTACCTCATTTTTATCAATAAAAACATTATATAGCGGCAAGACAAGCCGATCTAAGTCAAACAATGCGCTTTCTTTATTTTGTTCACTGGTTTGGGCGGTTTGGATTTCATACCACATACCCACATACCATAGATTTAGGTAATCTTCGTTAATACCAAATCTATCTCCTCTTCTTAATCTATAAAACTTAGTTTTTAAGGATTTCTCACCACCAATTGTTTTCCAACGCACGATTTTTGAAAGCTGTTTATGATCGATATTTCTTACTATATCAAAATCATCCAAAATGGATAAAGACTCATCGATAAGGAATTTGAAATATGGAGTATTTTTGCTCGCGATCTTTAAACTACTATCAAAATTAGCCTTATCAAAAAGATTCTTTTGTGTTCTGAAAAGATAGTTATACATAATTTCATATTCCTGTGGAGATAAAAGATCTCTGCATCGAACTTGGCTATCAATACTTTTCCTCCCTTCTGTAAGGATTTTTTCTTCAATCGGTTTTATTTGGCTTTTAATAAAACCAAAATCGGAGCTTATATGTAATTGATCATGGGGAGTTATCTCATAATCGTACCAAAATTCAGCGGGAACTTTCTCACCATTGACAAACACATCA
>WJIN01000413.1 GCA_014730295.1 Promethearchaeota archaeon
AATAGAAAACTAAAAGTGAAAAAAGTTAATGCTCCTTATCTTGATGCGAAAAATATCACATCAAAGTCTTTAGATTGGTTAAGGACTAATCATGATAAAGATTTTTTCCTTTGGATTCATTACATGGACGCTCATCGGCCTTATTATCCTCCAATTAAATTCATAAAAAAGGTGTGTGATCATAAGATAAATGATACTGATAAAATTTGGATGAAAGAAATAATTAATGAGGTTAATATTGAAAAAAATTATAGTGTAATAACCCCCAGAGTTATGAATTTAACAGAAAATCTTTATAATGCCGAAATAAGGTATATTGATTTTTATATTGGAGTATTAATCAAATATTTGAAAAAGATTGGAATATTTGATAAGACGAGTTTCATTATAACTGCAGATCATGGAGAAGCACTATTTGAGCATAACTTACTTGGACACCAAGCGAATTTATACGATGAGCTATTAAAGATTCCATTATTGATGAAATTATCTGAAATAAATGAAGAAGTACATATTTATGAACAGGTAGAATTAATGGATCTCCCAGCAACAATATTAGAATTATTTCAAATACCTAATGATACAGGATTTAAAGGATTAAGTTTAAAATCTCTTATTGAAAATAAGATTCACCATCCAGAATTTGCATACAGTTTTTTATTACATAATAAGGATATAAAAATCAATTTTTTAAATAAAAACAATTATCAATTTTTTCTTATGTTATCAATTAGATCGCTTAATTGGAAATATATAAAAGATCAGCAGACAAATTCTGCTAAATTATTCAATTTAATGGAAGATCCAAAAGAATTAAATAATCTCATAAATTCAAAGGATACTGAAATTAGAAAAGTTAAAAGAAGATTTTTAAAAGAAGTTAATGAAAAACTCAATTTGAAGGAAAACAAGGAAAAGAAATTTATAACTGATACTATAAAAAAAATCAAATTTAAGCGAATATAAAAAATCTTTTAATTATTTAATATATCCATTAAATTCATCATCTTTATTAGTAACAATATTCATCATATTTTCTATTCTTACTTTGTAATGATATTTTTCAATTGCTAAATTTCGAGCATTATTTTCAATTCTTTTTCTTAAGGCATCATTTTTTATGTATTTATCAATTAATTTGGGTACTTCTTTGATGTCATTATACCAAAGTAAATGTTTCTCATTTTCAGCTAGTCTTTCTAAACCTGGAAAGTATTTAGTAAGATAACATGATCCGCAACATAAAACATAATACATTCTAAAGGAAGCATATAACTCTAACTCAGAAAAGTCAGGTGAACCCCCGAATACAATTTTACATTTTGAATAAAACTCAGGAACGTTATTATAGATGAAATTAACTATTTTCAAATTAAATTTACTTTTTAAATACTTTATATGGGAGGTTCTTGTCTTATGGGAAGGGCCTTTATCCATCATCCCTGTAAATCCAATTTCATAAACTTTTTCTATATTATGATTTATACATAGCAACTGAGGTGAAATTGGAGTAGGCATATAATAAATTCTGTTTAAATTATAGCATTTTTTATATTTGGGTATTTCTCCTCTACTTGATATAAACATTACATCAATTATATCACTGAAATCATAGTTAATCGGTTCTCTTACATCCCAGAACCAATAGACTATTTTCATATTCCTTTTTTTAAAAAATTCGGAGTTTTCAATAAGTAAAGGAATAGCTACTTTTCCAGCAGTCCATAAAATATCCGGTTTATATATTTTAATAAATTTAATAATTTGAGCAAATGAATAATCCTTAAAATCCAATGTCTGAATTTGATAACCTAACTCTTGGAAACCTCTAACTTGTGCGTCCCAACATACCATATTAAAGTTACTATATCTTAGTGAATAGTTACCTAACAATAAAACTTTTTGATCTTTTTTTTCTAGGACGGAATACATTTTTTTTTTAATAATCGTTTTAATAAGCTTAAGGGAAGTGTCTAAGTTTATTAATTGGAAGCAAAGATTATTATCATCTAAAAGTTTTGCCAAGATCGCCTTATCAAATATTTGCAAGACATTATTATTGTTAAAATTCTCTCTATAGGGAACTATTAGAAGTATAGGACTCTGAACTTTGATTTTTTCTAACAGACTCTTAAAAAAAGATTCATAATTCTTATAATATTCATATTCTAGAAAATCTAGGATAATGCATCCGTCAAATTGTATAGATTTTTGTTTATCTAATTCCTCTAATGATTGAACGAGAGTTAAATTTTCATTAAAAAATAATTCTTTTTTCACGAGTAAGCTGAAAATCTCTTTTTCTCTAGCAATAATACATACTTTTTTTAAATTTTCAAAATCACTTTTATGATTTTTAATTATTTGAAAAATCCTTCTGATTTTATCATATTGTATTTCAGAAATTAAGGAAGTTTTATGTATTTCTTTATAGATCTTAAGGTTTATCGTTCCATTAATATTGAGTAATTTTTTATCGATTTTTTGAATGAAAAATCCCTGATTTAATAATGCTTTTTTTAATAGATCTAACTTTTTCGGTTTTTTCACTTTTACTTCTAAATTAAAATTTCCTCCAGGTATTAGAACTCTATAGATTTCCTTTAATACTTTTTTATATTGCGAGTTTTTAAAATATTCAAAAAAATAACGAAAATTAACCTGTTTAACTGATTCATTGTTGAATGAAAGATTTTTCAAATTCATACAGAAATGAGGCTTATTCAAGAGGGAATTATCTATATTGATATGTGGTAAGTATAATAT
>WJIN01000046.1 GCA_014730295.1 Promethearchaeota archaeon
CCAGTATCAATATAGCCCAACGGATAACGAGTTCGTTGGGATGGGGGACACGTGAATGCCCCGAACAACCGAATGAAGGTAGTGCCGTAAAGACCTAACCGAATGGTTGAAGCCACCCCTTTAGGGGGTGCGTAATTCACACAGCTATTTTAGTAATTTTTCCTTAATTTTTGGAGGCATTATAAATCCAAGATAAAAGAGAAATGAGCTTGAAGTGAGGAACAATCTTGTTATCGGAAGAGAGAATATGTTTAAAGGGATAAATCCATCAAGTATCGCTCCTACTGTCCAAATTATTACGCCAATCAATAAAAGTTTACCTTTTAACTGTACTACAGGATCTGCCGCATTAAACGAGTTTTTCGCAAAAATTATAGTTGAGATCAGCGTGCTTAAAATAACAAATAATAGATACCCTAAGATAAAGGTTTTATATTCGATATCGATATGAACGATGGCGCTCTCAGCGCTGAAAGTTCCAATCAAATTCGGAGCGTTAAAAAGAAGAAATAGGAAAACTATTTCAAAGATTATACCTATTATTATATAGATAATAGTTATAAGCTTTTTTTTATCCGGATTTGTCATATCAGTGATTCCCATCATCCAGAATAGAATGCTAAAGGGTATAAAAATAACACCTATTAAAGTATAGATCTCCAAGGAAAGTCCTTCTCCGGTGAAGAGATTCCATAAAAAACTAATACCGCTGGAAAGCCAGGGCTCGCTTACCCCCATTAATCCCAACCCTATAAAGATGAAGTTCGTATCTTTCAATTTAAAATATTTCGAGGTGATAATTAATCCAATGAGGATAAAAATGAAGCAATACGTGAGGCTTGATATCCCATTAACATAATCTATTGTTCGAAGGCTCATCTTGATAAAATTCTAGGTATTATATTCTCTAGTAGAAAATACGCAATTTAATATGATAGGTAGTTATTTATTTTACACTATTTAAATTTTAAGGATCAAAAGACAACACATCTAAAATGAGTGAATAAAAAAGAATAATGAAAAAAGAAAATTAATTATATGAGTTTCTACTGCTTTATTATTAGCCTTTTTATCCATGGAGGTAAAAGGAACCCAAAATAGAAAAGGATTCCGCTTAGTACTAACAACAATCTCGTAATAGGTAATGTAATGATATTTAGAGGAAGTGCTGAATCGAGCAAACCACCAATAGACCAAAAGAGGAATGCTAATAATAAAAGCCATCCTTTTAATTTAATTTCCGGAGATTCTGATTTTAAAGATTCCCGAGAAAATAAAATTCCCGTAATCAACATAGTTATATCGATAAATAACAGATAAGCTAAAATTAACGCTTTATATTCTATATCAATACGTACAAGTTGACTTTCTGTTGCAAAGGTTCCGATTAGGGTGCTAATAAAGGTCGGTTCAAAGAATAAGATATAGAATAAAATGACTTCTATAATAATCCCAATAATAAAATATGTTATAAGAATTGGTTTTTTCTTCTCCGGATATATCATACTCGTAAACGCAAATAACCAACATAAAACTGAGGCAGGAATAAACACATTACCGATTATAACATAAATCTCCAGAGATAATCCCATCTGAGTAAAAAGATTGCATAAAAAAGAAATTCCGCTGGGAATCCATGGTTCACTCATACCTATCCAAGTAAACCCAACAAAGATGAAGTTTATATCTCGTAGCTTAAAGTATTTAGCTAAGATTATTAATCCAACTACAATAGACACTGACACATAAATTAAACTTGAAATTCCATTTAGATAATCAATTGGTTGTAATGACATTTTTTCTCTAAAATTTAGATTTTGAATTATTATGCAAATATATTAATATAAACTATTTAAAGTTTAAAAAAAATTAAAACCGAATGAAAAGCAGCCTAATTTTTTTGGATTTGAGTAGATTTGAGTAGATTTGACTAGATTTTGACGGATTTTTGGAAATAACTTAATATTGAGTGCGTGCGATAATCTCTTCTTGAGCAGATGTACTTAACTCAGTAAAGTACACCGAATATCCAGCGATTCTCACAACTAAGCCGCGATAATTATTGGGATTCTCTTGCGCTTTGCAAAGGACCTCTCTTCCTACTACATTAAATTGAACTTGATACCCCCCATCAGCTGTAAAGTAGGTCTTAATTAAAGGCAGAAAAATATCATTTCTCAAGGAGTTTGGGTGGAAGGCAAGAATTAATGAGTGCCCATTGGTCATCAATTCATTTTTTAATTTTTTTACGGAATTGATTATCGCTGTTGGTCCATTTTTATCGCGTCCATGAGTGGGACCAACTCCATTCGACAAGGGGTCCCGTGCTTTCCTTCCGTCAGCAGAAGCCCCGGTAAGTGTCCCTAATGCCAAATGAAGTGAAGTGGAATAGATACCGGGATTAAAAGTGCCTCCTCTATAATTTTGGTATTTAGATACTTCATCACAATAGAGTTTTGCTACATTTACCGCGATTTCATCCACATAGTCATCATCATTTCCAAATTTAGGTATTTTATTGATAAATAGTTCTCTCCAGACGGAACCCTTTTTTTCACAGTAACTTCGTCGATAATTTTTACGCAGCATTTCCACTAAGGTGGTAAGTGTTAATTGCTTTTCTTCAAAAACTATTTTCTTAATCACGGCAAGACTATCTGCGCATGTTGCAAGCCCTATTAATTGAGGTCCAGTGAAATTATATACAGCCCCTCCACGGGTTACATCCAAGCCTTTTTCAAGACATTCATTGGTAGTGGAGGAGAGAAACGGTTGGGGATTTAATTCTGCGATTGCCCTGTCCATGGAATTCATAGTCGAAACCATAATATCGATAAAATAAGTTACTTGGTTAGTAAATGCGTTCCATAATTGCTCATATGATGTAATGGTGGTTTCAGATTCGATACCATATTTCTTTCTGGTTGCCATATCAGTTCCATTTGTCAGGGTTAATTCTAAACATTTTACAATGTTAAATTGATTAGAATTGGTAGAGCCAAACGACTTATACGGATGCTGAGGTTCTACACAGCCGACGGGTGCATATTCTCGTGCGTCTTCGAGCGAAAAGCCCCGATTCATTAAGCCGGGAATCATCACCTCATCATTAAATAATGCAATACTTGCTCCCGTCTTAATGGCATTGCCTACTTGAAGAAGGAACTCTTGTGGACTCTTATGGGAGATTCTAACCGAAAAGGTGGGTTGAACAGTTTGTAGCTCTGAATATGCATTTAAAAGTAAAACTGATAACTCATTTGTAGCATCCTCACCGTCTCGATTAAGTCCACCTATCGTAAGGTTTTCTGCAATTGGAGGTCCTTCACCGGCGTTAACCGCTAATGAAAAAACGTAATTATAAATGCAAGAGAGTTTTAGATAAAAACATTTTATTAGGAAATCAACCTCTTGAGGCGAGATCTGTCCATTTTTTATGTCTTTTAGATAGTATTTATATAATTCTTGGTCCAATCTGCCTACACTAATTGCAAATCCCCCATCTTCCAGTCCGGAAATTAGATGATTGAAATAAACAAGTTGTAGTGCCTCTTTGAAGGTTTTCGGTGGGTTTTCCGCAATATTTTTGCAGATTTCGGCGATTTCCAATAGTTCCTTTTTTCTACGATGACTTTTCTCGCTTAAAGCCATCTCTGAAGCAAAATTGGAAAATCTTTGGATGAACTTTTTTACCGCGTTTAAAAGAATGAGCACAGATTCATAGAATCGAGAGGAATTTTCCTTAATATCTTTAGTTTCATCAATCTTAGCAAGCTTAGCACGGGCTTGCTTAATTAAACCATTGACTCCAAATTTCAATAAATTGTGATGTCCTGGAAAGAAATGACCGATCCCATTCGTCAGCTGAACATCGACAGTATACACCAGCTTGTCGATTAGATCTCTTTCTGTCTTATTTAAGTAGCTCAAGAATCTGCTTCGGACCGTTTCCTCCTCATTTATCCAATATGGAATAACTTCCTCTTTCAGATATTGTTTTTCTTTCTCTGAGATGAGAATTGCTTGGACAGGACGATTGTTGTAGGTATCAATGTCTTGTTTAATCGCATCAGTTCGTACTTCAGGGTATAGGGGAGTTCCAACTAACTTAATAGTGCGATTTCCCACGATGAACTCATCTTCCCAGATTTTTAAGGTCATATTCGATAAATAATGATCCATTGCTGTCGCAAAACGTATAATCGGGGGTAGATGCTTGGTATCTTTATACGATTCCGTGAATAAACGTGCTCTTTCAATACAGATCTCATGAGGGGCATCCACAATCTTAGATCTCATTCTCTCAATGCGATTCTCATATGAATAATTTTTACTTTCTTCGATTTGCATTTTTTACCATCAATTTAGGATAATTATATAAGAATTCCTAGTAATTAATTCTAATTAGTTATATAGTTCTTTATATATTTCAATGTATCTATGATTTTTCAAGACATTGAAAAGATTCCTAGAGTCTCATTATTTTAGAAGAATTCATTTATCAGAATTGCGAAAGAAAACCCCGTCCTTTATTTAGGGCGGGGATGGATTTCGCCTAAACCCATATAGTTAAATACTTACACACCTAGTTATACTTATGCTTCGCACCAATACTTTAGAATTGAAACCAACGAAACAACAACAACGGATTCTAAAGGTCATATTGGTGAGAAGTTCTGCCATGTGGAA
>WJIN01000414.1 GCA_014730295.1 Promethearchaeota archaeon
ATGTTGTTTAATCGTTAGAATAATTTTATATTATTTTTTTAATTTTATTGATAGTTGATGTGATAAATGGACAATACCTTAAAACCACCTACTAGGAAATTAGGAAAACATGTACGCATTCTCCTTTTTAGTGTGCTCTTAGCTATTGCGTTTCGAAGTGTAGGATTCAGTATTATTGATATAGGGTTACCTAATTTTATCATTGATTTATCGGGGAGCCTTTTTTCCTATGGATTGGTTAGGGGGATTTTTAATGTTATGCAATCTGTATTTCAGTTTCCGGTCGCAGCAGCTTCGGATAAATATGGAAGGAGAAGAATCATCATCATTGCCATCGGAATCTACACTTTAGGGACATTTTTATGTTTCACTGCTCAAAATATTACTCAATTAATAATTTACAGGGCAATCCAAGGAAGCGGTGCCTATACTTCTATTTTACAAGCAATCGTAAGTGATATTTACGACGAAGAGGAACACGGTAAAGGTATGGGATATTATTCTCTTTCGATGAATATAGGTTATTTTGGTGGGATTATCCTCGGAGGATATATTTCGAGTTATTTAGGTTTCCGAAATATATTTTCGATTTCGGGTGTTTTGATATTTATAAGTGCCGTTTTTTTAATCGTTGTATTTAATACTTCTAATCCTCAAAATATAACCACTAATAGCGATCTAGAAAAGTCAGCTAATATGGCACTTAATAAAAGAAATATCATTTTATTGCTCAAAGAACCGCAGTTTGGAATCGCTGTTTTTATTAATAGTTTAAGATGGTTTATCTTTGGAGGGGTTGTTGCATATTTGGTATGGGTACTACAAGTGTTTTACAAAATAGATGAATTATCGAGCAGTTATTATTTATTA
The DNA here is from genome assembly GCA_014730295.1 of Promethearchaeota archaeon. The sequence continues at coordinate 871 of WJIN01000414.1, forward strand.
CTAATAGTTGCCTTATATGTATGTTTCGTAATTATTTCTGGAAAACAACTCGATACAAAAGGTCCAAGAAAGATGATGTTAATTGGACAAGCAATAGCAATATTTGGCGGAATCCCCTTCTTTTTTGGTATAATTCATATATTTCTTGTATTTACGATAGTAACTTTATTTATCAGTATAGGGCTTGCGCTATATGATCCTGCGGGGGCAACCTTAATTCTCAATATTATAATGAAAATAAATCCAAATCTAAGGGGAACAGGTATTGGTCTTAATAATGCCATAGGATTCTTTTCCAGTGCAATCGGACCAATTGTATTTTCAATTATTGGTGAGTTGTCAATATTCTATCCATTTTATCTAATTTTCTTCTTAATACTAATAGCCTTTGTTATGACTAACTTTCTGATTAGTCCAGAGAGGGGGAGCTTAATATCGACTGAATGAGAACATAGGTCTAGTTTGATAGCTCTACCTACTTCCTTCCCATAAAGACAAAACAGGAATATCTAAAGACTCTAGAGATGAAAAACAAAAGGTGGAAAAAATAGCTTTTAAGTAAATAATTTAAGGATTTTAGGTTTTATATATATTATAAAACGTTAAATCGCTGAAATTTAAATCGTTTTTTCATAATAGAAATATAACAGTTGGGAAATCATCCAGATGTCTGGAAATAATGAAGGTGACGATCTTAGTCTAAACTCAAAGGTTGCAAATTTAATCAACACCTTAAAAACGAGATCGGACATTTTAGAGCTAATAGATAGTATTCCGAGATTGCGCATTATCTTACTTTTGATAATCTACGATAAACTAAGCTTAACCAAACTGAGTAATTTATTGGGAAGGACAAAGTCCACCGCATCACATCATCTCAAAAAATTAGACCATCTTGATATTTTAAAAATCTCTACAAAGGATTCACGAGGATCTATAGATGCAAAAGTGTTCGAATTAATTGAGGATTTCAATCCCTTTGAAACTTTGAATATGGAGGATGTTGAGCTATTGCGAGATGATTTAAAAGATAGGATTCTCAATTTATCACTAGAAAATAATGTAAAACTACTAAAGGTATTGAAATTGCTTTATGAACAAATCGAACTGTATTATCATGCTCTAGAATCAGAAAGACCGAAACAAGCTCAAGAATCACTTAGGAAAGTGAAAAAAGAATATCTCAAAAGTCCTTTTAAATATAATATTTGGTTTGTAAGTGATAATACATTAGAAAAATATAAAACACTTTTTAAAGAGTTTAAAGGAAAATTGGAGAATTTAATTCAAGAGGAATTGGAGAGTGATGAAAATACGGTTAGATCAAATTTGATTATTCATAATCTCTTTCCTATTCAAGAGATCATCAAATATGATCCCGAAACAGAACACTTCTTAGAATTCTTTAAAGCTTTAGAGGAATAATTCAAGAGGAAATATTTATAAGTTAAAACCAATAAGGATGATTCTGAATGAAAATAGATTATAAATTTTTAAATGGCAATATAATGACAGAACTATTTTAAATTCTCAAAACAATAAATAGAATATATTATTATAATTCATAATTGTTGTACAAGCGATTCTCGTAAGAGATCGAAATATTACCTTATATAAAAAAAACTCTGGAGGAAATAATATTGATTGAATTAGACCCCGTTGAACACATACAAGTCTTATTCTTGTTTATTAATATCGTATCAAACCATGCTTTATCATTCGTGTTAATCTACAAATATTTCAAATCCAATATTAATGATTTATTATTTATTGCTTTAGCGCTCCTCTCTACTGCTATATTTAACTATTACACATTTATTGCTTCATATATTTCCATACTGTTCACAAAAACGGCAATCGATACCATATATGTACTGATATTCTTCCCCTTTTCATTCCTTTGGATACTCTTTTGGGCACTTGCTTATACTAAACTAGTACAGAGAAAACACAGAAAAATAATAATTCTTTTAATTACCTCTTTTATAGCTATTTTTGAAATCCATTATTTTACTGTTTTCATAACTGATCCTTACTCTATCGGGGAATTTAAACGAGGAATATACATGGATTGGTCCAATTTTGTGAGTATTTACCTTCTTATCTCTATGATAATCTTAGTTATAACCACCTTTGATTTTGGTTACAAAGCGATAAATATGGGAGATAAGTTGATAAATTTTAAAGCAAAATTCATCTTGTCGGCTGTTTTTTTCACTTTCATTGCCGTCTTATTTGAGTCCATTTTTACTCTTCACGGATTTCTATTTATTATTCCCAGGACCTTACATATTTGTTCAGGGATTTTGATGTATGTTGGGTTCGTATTACCGAAAAGTATACGGAATTGGTTAATAAAATAGAATTCCTAAAATATTTAGTTCTTCTTATCATTTGTTATGAATTATGTTTAATCGCTGAAAATGAAAATTTTCATTAAGATTCAAAAGGAAAACAAATAAGTTTCTAAACCTTTAAATAGGATTCAAACATATCAATAAATAATAAAGGGGATTTAATATAACTTAATACTATGATTGAACTTACTGCTTTAGAACATGCGCAAATTATTTTTCTTATAGTGAACGTGGTAACCACTCATATAATCTCATTATATATGATATTTAAATACAAAGCTAAGAAAGTTAAAGAATTACTCTATGTAGGGAGTGCATTTTTATCCTCCGCAATCTTTAATTACTATCCATTTATTATTTCCTATATCCTCATTCTCTTTACAAAAAACCCTATTAGTGAAGCTGTTGTAAAAATTAGCTTCCCAATCTCTTTTTTGTGGATAATTTTATGGATAGTTGCATATACAAAACTAGTCCATCAAGATAAAAGAAAGATTATTCTTGGACTCGCGATTGGATTTGTTTTAATCTTCCAGATTCATTATTGGACGGTTTTCGCACTCTCTCCTGAATCGATAGGTGATCTTGTAAGGGGATATTACATGAACTGGGCATCTTTTATTGGATTATATCTCCTTGGAACAATGATCATACTACTTATTTCAGGATTTGACTTTTCCTATAGAGCTATAATTTCAGAAGATAAATTGACAAGGTTGAAGGGTAAATTAATCGCAACAGCTCTTATTTTTACCTTTTTAGGTGTTCTTTTTGAGTCAATAATCATCCTTCATGGTTATTGGTTCATTATTCCCAGATCACTTCATATTCTCTCTGGGATTTTCATGTATCTTGGTTTTGTATTACCAAAATCTATAAGAACTAAATTTACATAATTATTCTAGCTTAAAAATAAGCTAGATATTTTTTTTAAAAATTGATTTCATATTAGATACATTTATAAGTCTCTCTGACATAACAATCATATTAAATAAATTCAAATAAAATTAAATAATAAAAATGTTAAAAACAAATACAAAAGAGGAAAAAAATACATCGAGGTCTCATTCGAAGCTCACGATGGTAAGTTTTAACTTAAGCGGAACATTGACCCAGTGGGTTTATGCTTCGATGGGATTCTTTGTAATTTTCTTTTACGAAACGGTTGTAGGATTGGATATACTATATGCGATGACTGCGTTTATATTGTATTCTATCTATAATGCGATCAATGATCCAATGATGGGATACATAATGGGAAGAATATCCGCTCCTTTTGAGAAGAAACGACATTGGAAACGCTTTCCCTGGATTGTAATATCACTGATTCCATGGTTATTTTCCTTTTTATTGATCTATGCTGTTCCATTAGAATGGAATCCCCAAGTGGATCCCTCATATAATTTGCCAGTCTTTTTCTGGATGTTAATATCTTTATGCATCTATGATACTTGTATTTCTCTATTTGAGGTTAACACATATAGTTTATTCCCAGACAAATTCCCAGATATTGATGAGCGCAGAACCTCTCAAGGAATTGGTACCATTTTAGGATTGTTCGGAACTACATTAGCGGCTATAATTCCACCTATGTTTATAACAAAAGGGGTTCAAGCTTCTTATCGAACATCTTCGCTTGTAGTATTTTTTGGTGGAATTCTTTTCTTCGTTTTGAGCCTTCCTGGATTATGGGAAGATAAACAAACTATCGAACAATACAAGAAGCGCGCGGATACCTTGGATAAAGAGAAACCCGAATCATTTATAAATGCAGCTAAAACAGTATTTCAATTTAATTCGGCGAAAGCTAGATACATACTAACATTCGGATGGCAAGTAGCCGTGGTTCAATTGCAATATTCTGCAACTTACATCATAGCGTATATTCTGGATGCTGAGGCTGATCTTCTTACCTTGCTACTATTACCGATGATCTTAGGAGCAATTATTGGAGCGCCAATATGGTTAAAAATATCTAAAAGAATCAATGATAATAAAAAAACAGTAGTATACGGGGGAATGGTAATGGTGATAGGATTCATACCGATGTTTTTTGTTGTTGATTTGGTCGGATGGATGATTAGTTTCCTTATATTTGGTGTAGGATTATCATCTCAATGGAATTTAGAAAATCCAATTATGGGGGATATTGTAGATGAGGCAGCAGTGGTAACTAAAAAACGTCAACAAGGCATCTTTTATGGTTATCAGTCATTTTTCGTACGGATCGGTCATAGTAGCATTTTAATAACTATTGCCATCGTTCACATCCTCACGGGTTTCGTAGAAGGAGCCCCTACACTTGACGCTCTCAAACTAGTAAGTCCTTCTTGGGAATTAGCTGTGTTTGGTGTAAGAATTCATGCGGCAATAATTCCAGCAGTCATTTTAGCCATTTGTTTAGTACTTTTTTGGAAGATCTACGATCTCACACCTGAAAAAATTGAGTCTAATAAAGAAATTCTCAAACAATATGGATTATAACTAAATCCTTTATTTTTTTATTTATTTTATTGAAGGATTATAAAAAATCACTTTTATAGTATATGTCACTATGAGAAGTCGTGAAAGAGTGAGAGCAGCAATACATTTCAATGAACCCGACATTGTTCCCGTATGGAATGGTTGGTTTTTTGATGATGTATTTGTATTAGCTCCTATGCCATCAAAAAGCTGGCAACCTGGACACTGTGAAGAAGAAAAAGGACTATTCCCTCATGCAGGAGATGATAAAATAATTAAGATGGGTTTGTGGAAATGGAAAGAGCCCGATTGGGTTAAAAAAGATCCCAATTTACGAAATAAAGGATGGCTTAATGTTAAACGAGAGGAAATTAGTGAATGGGGGGTATATTGGAATAGAAGAGGAGACAATAGCTCAATGGGCCATATTGGTAGGCCAAGCCTTTTGAATTGGGACAATCTTGATAAATATCTAGAGAAGTATACTCCTGATACAGATGACTCTTCGAAATATTCCTATTTTAGAAGAATCAGCCATCTTTTAGGAAGAAGGAAATATCGTCTCTGTATGTTAGGAAGAGGAGGAGGTCCTTTTATGGGATCTGCGGCGATTAGGGGATTTTCTAATTTTTTAATTGACCATAAAAAGAATACAAAGAAATTAATCCAGTTAATCGACCATTATACTGAATGGTTGATCTCCAGTATGGATGGATGGATAAAATATGGTGGGAAACCCGACGGATTCCTGATAAATGAAGATCTTGGGGAACAAAATGGTCCATTTGTGAGTCCGAAAACATTTAAAGAGATTTATGCTCCATTTTATAAAAAGCTGTTCAAGGCGGCTCATGATAGGGGTTGTGAAATTCATCAGCATTGTTGCGGAAAGGTTGATCCCCTACTCCCTTTATTGATCGATTGGGGTTTAGATGCTATTGAATTTGATAGTCCCCGCATGAGTGGTTATAAAGACCTAAAACCATTTCGAGGGAAAATTATGTTTTGGGGTTGTGTGGATATCCAAACGATTTATACCAAAGGAACTCCGAAAGAGTGTGAGCGGGAGGTTTGGCATATGATGAAAAACCTTGGAACACCTCGTGGGGGATACGGGGCTTATTTCTACTCACAATCAGATCAAATACAAGTTCCAAGAGAAAACATAAAAGCTTTTAAGAATGGGCTTAAAAAATATGGTGTCTATTCAAAAATACCCGATAAATGGTGGCAATATCCCTAATCGGGAACTGAAAAATGAGAATGTTCTTGCTCTATCTCAGATTTAATAATCTTTTTCTTTTTTTTGATTTGAGGGATTTATTGACAGATATGTGAGAGAATCCTATATATAAGAAATACTTATATATTATTGAAACATTATAACATCTAATAGGCTTTTCGAACATAAATTTTAAAAATAGGTCAGCAGAAGATCTATTTTAGGTTAAGTGAATTTATTATGAAATTTTGGTTTGATAATTTTTTAATTAAAAAGCTCGGATATGCGATGACTAATGCGGAGCTTGTAACTGAAATGGCAAGAAGATTTTCCATACCCAAAATCATCGTGGGTCCTAATATCTTTCCCGATAGGGGTGGAATATTTGGCGATCATATTGATGAAATAGCTAGACAGTGCCCAAACAAAAGAGCTTTCATAGTCACCGATGATTATTGTGTTAGATTTGCCAAAAAGATTGTCAGATGTTTTGAAAATCGCTATGATTTTAATTTTATGATATTTGATAAAATCTTGCCCGAATGTCCTACTGATAATGTAATGGAATGTGCGAAGGAAATGATAGAATTTGAACCTGATGTAATATTTGCATTAGGAGGGGGATCTGCCCTTGACGGAGCTAAACTCTCATGGGCAATGTATGAAAGGCAAGATATAAAAAACTTGTTTGAAGAATTTGACGTATTTACTAGACTAGAGTTAAGAAATAAAGCGTTTTTAATCGCAGTACCTACGACCAGTGGCACAGGGTCTGAAACGACAATGACCGGTCTCTTTACCGTTGAAATGGAAGATGGAAAACATATGAAAGTCCCAATTTCAAATTATGAGTTACAACCGGATTACGCCTTGTTAGATCCCGAGTTTACTTACGGATTACCTCCGAATTTGACTGCGGGAACCGGTTTGGATGCTTTAGCTCATGCTATATTTGGAATAGTCGGGCCAGCTCATAATGAATTTGCAACTGCTATGGGATTGAGAGCAATTAAAATGATATTTGAATATTTACCACGGGCTTATAAAGATGGAAACGACAGAGAAGCACGATTAAAAATGCTAGAAGCAGCAACAATGGCCGGAATCTGCTTTGACCGAGGGGGATCTACGGGGGTAAACCATGCAATGGGACATCAATTTGGAGCAATGTTTGGTGTTCATCATGGAATTTCAGTTGCTATATTGATAACTTATGGACTGATGTTTTATTTTCCATTTAATGATAAATATTTAGAAATTTGCGATGTGCTTAAAATTCCCGACCATGAGTCTAATAGAAAACGTCTTCTGGATTTAATAGATAAAATTAATCTGTTATTGGAAGAAATTGATGTACCAACAAATCTAAAAGGATTAGGAATAAGTAAGGAGGATTTTGATAATAATCTTGACCAGCTTGCAGAAAATTCATTAAATGACCCTACATCATTTACCGCCCCCTTACCGATGGAAAAAGGCATGTATAAAGATCTATTTAGAAAAGCATTTGAAGGGAAAATTGAGGAAATACATTCTCTTTATGAAGAATACTTAAATGAGTGATAAAAAATGTATGGTTATTTTGGAAAATTATTAAAAGTTAATCTAAGTAAATCTAAAATAGATATAGTAGATCTAGAAGGCGCGGAATTAAGATCTTATTTGGGAGGTACGGGGCTTGCTGCTAGATTGATGTACGATGACATTAATGAAAATTTAAATCCCTTATCCCCACAAAATCCCTTAATTTTTGCTGTAGGACCCTTAACTGGTTCAGGATTTCCGATGTCAAGTCGCTCTGCTGTATGTGGAATATCTCCCTTAACAAAAATTTGGGGAGAAGCCACGACGGGTGGTATTTTTCCTATTAAGCTTAAAGCGACTGGGTTCGACGCTATCTACATTACGGGAAAAGCGGAACACCCAGTTTATATAAAAATTCACAATAATGAAATAGAGATTAAAGATGCTACGGAATTATGGGGATCAGACATTTATGAATGCCAAAGAATAATCAAAGACAAATTAGAAAATAGAAATGTAGCAATCTCTTGTATAGGAAAAGCGGGTGAAAATCAAGTGAATATTTCAAGCATAATGAATGATGAGGGAAGAGCCGCTGGAAGATGTGGGTTAGGTGCGATCATGGGTTCGAAAAACCTCAAAGCGTTAGTTGTTTCGGGAAATAAAAGAGTTGAATTTGCAAAAAGAGATAAGGTCTTAAAATTGGCAAAAGAATTAACGAAAGACATTAAAAATGATCCCGGAGTCATTCCTATGAGAGAATTAGGAACCAATCAATGGATTGATGCCGGAATGTACATGGCGGATGTTCCAACTAAATACTTTACCAAAAGTCTCTTCCCCGCCCAGAGATTAAGTGGGATAGCTTTTAGAGAAGATTATAGCATGAAAAACTATGCATGTGCTGGTTGTCCTATCGGATGTGGAAGAACAATCCTTAATTATGGGAAGGAAAATACTATAATTGATGGACCCGAATATGAAACCGTTGCTGCCTTTGGTCCTCTTGTGATGAATTTTAATAAAGACATAATTATAAAGGCTAATCATCTATGCAATAAACACGGAATTGACACGATATCTACTGGTGTTGTAATTTCCTATGCGATGTATTTATACGAACGAGGAGTCCTTACGAAAGAGAACACGGGTATTGAAATAGAATGGGGAAATGGAGATGTTATTCTAAAACTCATTAAATTGATTGTCGAAAAGAAAGGAATTGGAGAACTCCTCTCTAAAGGTACAAGGGAGATGGCTCGGAAATTAGGAAGAGATGAAAGCGAAACCGCGCAAGTCAAAGGACTAGAACTTCCTATGCATGATGTACGTGCATTTCATGTAATGTCTCTGATATATGCGACTAGCCCTCGAGGGGCTTGTCATAATAAAGGAGATTATTACCTTATAGATTTCTTTTCAGAAGGGATCCAAGAGTATAGAATAACTATGGGTGATCGATTCAAGGCGAGGGGTAAAGCTAAAAAAGCCATGAATCTTCAGAGTTTTCGAGAAGTTTTTGATTCTTTAACTTTATGTAAATTCTCTCCAGTATCACCCACGATAATATGTGAATTTTTAACTTATTTAACGGGGTGGGAAATTAATCCCGATGATTTGCTTGAAATTGGGGATAGATCCGTAAATCTAAAAAGAGTTATTAACGTCAAACTTGGAATAACAAGAGCAGATGATAAAATACCCGATCATGTCCTGAAGCCTTTAGATGAGGGAAGCTCTAAAGGTCAAGTCCCCGATTTTAACAAACTGCTTAGTGATTATTATAAGAAGAGAAATTGGGATTGGGAAACTGGCAAGCCTACTAGAAAGATTCTTGAAGAGCTGGATCTCAGCTTTGCGATTGAAGATCTCTGGGGAGAAAAAAATATCTAATTTAATTAATATCATATAATTTTAACTTTCTAGAGTTTTGTGACATGGTTCTCAATTGTGAAGCGGATAAAAACGCAAGATTTATAATTAGAAAGTTCACTCACGCAACCATCGAAAAAGAATACAGATTCAGAGTAAAAGAGCAAAATTTGTTTGATTTTGGGACACTATTCCGTATTAAAAATTATACTAAATCCAAAATCTCGGAATCCATAGGACTCTTAAAATATCAATATACTCAAGTTTTTTTAAATATTTTAACCTGGAAGATTACTCCGAGCATAAATTTTAAGATGGACGGCAAAGATCGTAATTTAATTCTAAATCATGATAAAATATTAACGAATGGATTCACTGTCTTTTGGAACGACGGATTTCCATTTCAAATTGGGGAGAAACTGACTATTAAAGCTCGGTTTCTAAATATTCATTATGATAAACACAATCGTATCCTCAATGCAACTTTCTTAACAAAGGTCTATAATAAAAAAAACATGATAATTTGTAAATTAATTTCAAATTTAACAATGCTCGAAGGTTCCTTTTGAATGCGAAATAATGAGTATTTAAAAGTAGGATCCAAAATGGAGCACATCTATAATGGACTTAATAGACAAGATTTGAAACTATATTCTCAAGTAGGCGGAGATCCTAATCCAATCCATTATGATGATGACATCGCTCAGAGAGAGGGATTAAAAGGAGCAAATGCTCAATATATTTATCCCACAGGATTTATTTTTAATTTGTTTAAGAAGTTTTTTAATTACTCGAGATCTTTCCGAGTGCTAGAATTAGGAATATATCAACAAGAATTAATATATTCTAATAAACATCTATTTTATAGTTCATATTGGAGATGTGGTGATTCTTTATACTCCAAAGCAACTCTATCGAAAATTGAGGGAAATAACTATTATTTTGATATCATCCAAACTCTTTTTAGACCTATAAAAGTGACTGATAACGAGGGAATCATTATCAAAAGATTTGAGGCACTAAAGAAAGGATATGGAGATGGAAAAGATTTTGAAAAAGACCTAAAAACAAGAATGATTTCTGGTAACCGGATTTTACATTACAATGAAAGAATTTTACTTACGGGTTACATTATAATAAAGATATAAAAAAGAAACGGAAAGGAAGCGAAAAGTACCTTATTCAGTTTACTTCGATCCGGTTCATTCCGTGATAAATCTAATCTCTTGTCCGCTTCTTCTACATAATCATACGCACCTAATTACTTCGCAATACAAACATCATAATTGACACCATTAACTATAGCTAAAATTACCTGATTTTTAACTTATCATTGATCTACCGAAACTAAAATCAGTTACAATATTTCAGAAGTCCATTTCATTGATTTTCCAGCAAGAAATAATTCCGTAAGATAGTATTCTTTTCCCTCATATTCATCTTCCCATCTCGTTCATTACCTGAGCTATACCATGGAATAAATCCAAAGAGTTTTTTTCCTCATCCAAGATATCTTTGATGGCGTCTTTTCTACTTCTTATTCTAATAATCATTTAGGATAAATTTTCAATTTCCATGTATTTTCACGATTTTAATATTTTTTACGATCATTTTACCCATAAAATTCATTTGAACTACATAGAATAAGTTTTTTAGAAGTAAAAAATAAAAAGTATTAAAATTTTTTAACATAATCGTCTTTCCATTGTGCTTCTCTTCCTAGATTGATATTACTACCTAAATCTTCAAATTCATCTTTACTCATATAATGAATAAGGGGATGATATGGTCCGAGAAAACCTGGTTTATTCTCTCCTAAAATGGATTTGTCGTATGTGGGTTGAGACCAGCATCCCTTGGTCCATGGGATATTATGATCATGTGGCGCATATTCTGGTAAAACCCATTCAGGAGCGATACTCATCCATCGGATAAGACAATAATTTATTGAATCGGGGCCCCATGGTTGCCATGTTATTCCATTTTTCTCAGTAGCATTTGAGGGACGATCTTCGGCTCTCGAAAATGTAATTGTGTAATTTCTTTGGTCATCCACAATCACATCCTCATCCATTAGTCGATTCATAGCGATTGCAGGAAAAACAAATCCAGGAGTTTCATGAATTCTAGTCATTGACCAGTACCGCGCTTCGCCACCTTCCATTATAGGATCCCCATTTCTAGTTTTCGGGGTTTTTGGTAATTTCCCCGTGATAGCATAGACTTTGTTTTTACCGAGTGTCATTACTCGAACGAGATAATTAATATATGTACATGTTGTACAAGAGATCTCATAATTTCCTGGTGGAGGCTGATTTGGACCTCTTCCGTACATTACTCTATCCCATTCGGGGATAAGTTCACGAGCTTTCTCTTCGCTTCCATATCCTAAAAGTCCTATCGCTCTTTGAGCAAATGTTTCAACATAAACTAAATGTAATCCATATAATTTTTGCCAACCCACATTATTCCCGATAAATTCAGGTGGATCAATGGGACCAATCGGTGAAGTTTCTTTGGCAGCCACATATGTTCCTACTCTTCTATTACTGAGTGCCCAATCATGCCAAAGAATGAATCGTTCTCCCGTATCGAGTTCTTGAGAAATCTTGGGAAGTGTTACTCCCGCAAGTGGACCGGTGCCCTTGTCAGGGGCGTAATATCTCATCCATCCTATCCCGGGTTGATATGACCCATCTCCGATATATCCAGTATAAATGCATGGTCCAATTTTTCGGGTATTCCCAGGTGCTCTGTAATATGGGCTAACCATAACTTCTGGATTCAGGTCTACAGCATTTCCTACAGTTAATTCAAATTCTAGCCGATAACTCCGCTTAGTTGCTGTTCTATCAGCACCGACTCTGAAAGGATTAACATGGCCTGGGAGAGGATCAATATCCGAATCCACAATTGGGACTTCAGCGGCACCTATTCCACCAGTAAGAGGAAAATGAGGATCAAGTGGAGGAGACATTTGAATACTCATAAACCTACAATGAGGGAATTCTCCTTCAAAAACCAGTTTAGACCCTATAGGACCCATATAAGTAATTAAATTATATGAACAATATGGCTCTGGTGCAAATATATAAGTTCTTTCGAACTCTGGATTAAAGGCACCCCTAGTATGCCATATCTCATACTCCGAAAGAATATCTGGATCCATTAATGTCCAATTTTTATGTTTTGGACTTCTAATCCACTTAGGAATTATCTCTTTTGGTATTTTAGCGGAAGCTTTTCCATCAAACCATTTCCGAATATGATTCTCAAGTTTTTCCGAAAATTCATAAATTTCTTCCTCTATTGAATTATAATCCTCATTCTCTTTAAATTTTTTAGCAGCAGATATTTCATATTCTAGCTGATCAAAAATCTTATCCGACTCGCTTTGCTCATGAAGAGATACTTTATCTAAATACACATGATAATGATAATCTTGGACCAGATCGTTTTTTTCTGCTTTTTTACCTACGATTGGAACACTGGTTGTTATACCACCATAAGTAACTTTAAGTTTTCCTTCACCATCTCCATGTCCAGTTCTGTATAATATTTGCCTTCCTTCTTTTTTATCTTCAACATAAATCCCTCCTGGTCCATAGTTTAATATATCAGATCCCACATTGTAGGGATCATCATCAATATCCATCGGTCCAATTCGAGTTATTTCTCCTTTATAATCTTTGTAAACCCTAGCACCTTCTATTTTCCCGTATCCTTCTACCTCCCATTTTGGAGGACTACCCGCCCTTCTACAATCAAGGTCTGAGATTCCATCGCTCCATATCGGTTTTACCGTGAATTCTATTGGCTCATAAATACCCCACCCCCAGAATCCATCAGGTTCAACTTCTAATCTCTCTACTTTAGGTTCTTCTTTCTCTTTCGACAAATTTTATCACTATTTCGTTTTATCAAATAAATGTAATATTAAATAAGCTAGAATGATATAAAAAGGCTTCCAATGTTAGAAATGGATTTTTGAACTTTCAATAAGTCTTATTTTCTGATGCTATGTGGCTAATAAGTATAAGTTTTAAAATTTTAAAATTTACAATCGGAAAGATCATCTACTTGGAGAAATGTTCTATAAAAAGTATTAGCATAATTTAAGATATTTTAAACCCGTTTAATAGAATTATTGCTTTTTACCTCGAATGTTGGAAAGCCTTATAAGCTATTAAGACGAAATCTATATATTAGTCAATTTCTAAATCAAAACGAAAAAAACTCCTAACATAGTGATCGTAAAAGAAACAAAATATATTGAACAAATATCAAGCAAGCGGATTTTATTCTACTCTATATCTCAAATGATGAGTATTCTTCTTTATTCAATCTGGTCAAAGTTAGAATTCTATATGGTAAACACATTGTTGATTCCATGGAATATCGTTGCCGTCATTTTTTTATTCTATTCTATAATCG
>WJIN01000415.1 GCA_014730295.1 Promethearchaeota archaeon
CTTTATTAGTATACTCTTTAGCTCCAAGCTCTAAGGTTAATACTTTTTCATAATCTTTATCAACTTCAATATAGATTTCTATGTCTCTCTTTAATAAGTTATCGATTTCGGATGTCTTGAGTATTTCTAAGACTTTTCCATTGTTTATAAATGCCACACGATCACATAATTTTTCTACTACGGACATATCATGGCTTGTAATCAATATGGTTTTTTTTTGTTTTTTTAGTATATTTATTATAAATTCGACAGATTTAACATCTAATCCTAATGTAGGTTCGTCTAAAAATAAAATATCCCGCTCTAACAAGAGAGTTCTACAAAGAGCTAACTTCATTTTCATGCCGCTTGAATAATTTTCTACATATTCATATAACCATTCTTTTAACCCAAACTCCCTGACAATTTTCGAAATCTTCTCCTCATAATTTCGAATATTATAAATCTTACAAAAAAATTTTAGATTATCATACCCAGTAAGCCGATAGTAGAGCATATCACTTTCCAGCATTAATGAGACTTTCGATTTGGCTTTACGAGCATTCTCGACAACATCATAACCGTCTACTGTTGCATATCCGGAGGTTGGAGATTTTAGGGTTGTAAGAATTGAAATAAGAGTGGTTTTCCCAGCTCCATTCGGTCCTAACAACCCAAAAGTTTCTCCCTCCTTAATAGAGATATTCACATGATCTAAAGCATTAATTGTTGTATCTTTTCCCTTTAAATTGTATATTTTAGTAAGGTCAAAAGTTTCAATAATATTACTAGACATGATTTTATTCCATCAAATGGTTAGACTATTGCAAAATAGAATAATTATGAGTAGATAGTCCTAAATCTTAATTTAATTTTATTAAATGGTTTTTAAGGTTTTAAATATTTTATAAATATCTTAATAAATCTATAAAAAATTTAGAAAATCTATAGAAAAAATGTCAAGAATATAAGTGATTTTCAGCTCATTCAATAAGAAAACAAACTTATTTGTTGGGATGAATTATGAAAAATTATCCAACAATTTTATACATCGATAATGAAGAAAATGAATGGTATTAAAGTACTTGTGACGGGTGCTGGAGGACCCGCAGGGATGGGAGTAATTAAAAGTTTAAAACTTTCTGATCTTGATATAAATATTTTAGGTGCAGATATGGATAAATATGCTCCTGGATTATACATATCTGATAAATCATTTATAATTCCTGCTGCGGATAATGAAAAATTTTCTGAAAAGATTTTAGAAATTTGCGATTTAGAAGATGTGGACATCATAATACCCACTGTGGATCAAGAAGTCGTAATATTCTCAAAATTTATGGATAGACTTAATAAAATCCATGTAAAAATAATGATTCCTAATTTACAAAATATATTAAATTGTATCAATAAATGGAAAACATACAATATATGCAAGAAAGAAAGATTAGATGTCCCTCTGAGCATTCAGGTTACTCGGGAAAATATAATTGAAAATATGTCAGAACTGGATTTTCCAATCGTAATCAGACCATATCAATCTAGAGGTGCTAGAGGAATTTCATTTATTCAATCCAAGGATGAAATTCCTGCAGCGATAAGAAAAGCGGAAAAATATTCAGACAAATATATGATACAAGAATTTGTCCCTGGACCTGTTTATACTGTAAGTTGCTTGTTAGATCAGAAATCAAATATTAAAGCAAGTATTGTTCTAAAAAAATTAAAGGAAAAACCCTCAACAGGGGGAGTTGCTATAGCAGGAAAAACCATTGTTAATGAAGAAATAAGAGAATTGGGAGAAAAGTATGCAAAAGCATTAAATTGGGTTGGTATTTGTTCTCCGGAGATAAAATTTGATATAAATGAAAATAAATATAAATTGATGGAAATAAATCCAAGGATATTTGGCTATAATTATCTAGCATCTGTGGCTGGGGTTAATCTCTCTGAATTATATATAAATCTTTGTTTGGGAAAAGATATTGAAAAAAATTTAGATTATAAGGAAAATTTATTCTTTATAAGAAGTTGGAATGATATTGTCGTAAAAGATATAAAATGAAAATTTTAATTTTTTCTGCTCACCCGGATGATGAGGTTATAGGATTAGGAGGAACCATTGCTAAATTAAAAGATCGAAATAATTATATTGAAGTCGTTTCGCTGACTAAGGGGGAAAAAAGTAGGGGTAATTTTAAGGATGAGCAAGAAGCAGCTATTATAAGGGTTAAGGAACTAGAAGAATCTACCAGAATTTTGGGGGTAGATAAGTTAGATATATGGGATTTAAAGGATACAAAAATAAAACTAGAAGATACATACAGATTAGCAAGAGATAAAATTGTGGAACTTAAACCTTATAGAGTATATATTCCCCCTATAGATGATAGACATCAAGATCATGTTATTGCGGGCAGAGCAATAATAATGGCTTGTGAGCAGAAAAATATAAACGAGATTATCGCCTATGAGAGTATTAGAAAAGCCGATAAACCAAATCTATATGAAGATATTTCGGATTATTTAAAAATAAAAATGAAAGCTTTATGTGCACATAAGTCCCAGATAAAAAAAAAAGCGTTCTCTCCAGAAATCATTCGATCGAAGGCGTTAGTAAGAGGACAAGAAATAGATGTGGAGGCAGCAGAAGGGTTTAACATAATTAAATACATAAATAATTAATATTTACTATAATAAAGCTGAGAGATTTCTTGATTATTCTGAAAAAATGGCTTGTATGAAAGGTTTTATTCCTGTTTCAATGTTTAGTATCTTCTTCATTTTTATAGAATTTTCTGAGAATTTTTGACGTAAAGAATCATTTTTTATTAATATTTTAAGCTTATTTTTTAGGGCTTCTATATTATTAGGTGGAATCACATATCCGTTTTTACCCATTTCAATTAATTCTGACGCACCAGCAGCATTGGTGGTTATTATAGGTAACTCGTAATATATAGCCTCATTGATCACAAGGCCCCAAGCATCATGCAATGTAGGCAACACAAAAATATCGCCTTTACTATAAAATTCTGACTTTTCAGACTTTCTTATAGTTCCAAGAAATACGATATCTGACCTACTCTTTGCAAGGTTCATTAAATTTTCTTTTTCTGGGCCATCACCACCAATTAGAAGTTGGGTTTTATTATTTTTAATATCCAGATCTAAGTATGCCTTTATCAAAATATCTGCCCCTTTACTCTTTCTTAAATAACCTAAAAAAAGAATGTTTATGGTATTCTCTTTTTTTTTTTCTTTCGATTTATTTCCTAATAAAGAATGTGGCATTATTTGTATTCCAGAGAAATATTCTTTATTTCCTAAATTAAATCTTTTTAAATATTGAAGCGCCTTTTTACTATAGGCGATGAAATAACTTGTATTATTGTATAAAATATAACGGTAAAATCGCAAAAAACGACGAATATATTTATTACTTCTCTTAGTATGGAAAAGAATTGTATCTATTCCCTCAGTCCAAATAACAAACTTTATTTTTCTAATCTTTGAGATAATCAGAGAGCAAAATGTTGCAAATATATTGATAGGATTATCTCCAACTATTATAACATCAATTTTTTTATTAAAGAGTTTTATTGGTAGGGAATAATTTATTATAAAAGTTTTTAAATTAAATGAATTCAAAATAGAGTGATTAAAATTATAAAAGTCAAGCTGTTTTTTTTTCCATCTTCGATCTTTTTGACTAACTTTGCAAAATAAAACTTCCAGATCACAAAATTTATTTAATTCTTCAAATAGAGGTAATCTATATGGAGTTATATGATTATGTATTATTAATACTTTATTTTTTCTTTTACTTTTCATTCTCAATATTAAGAGA
>WJIN01000416.1 GCA_014730295.1 Promethearchaeota archaeon
CTCAATAAGAGCAAAGATTAAATATTCAGAATCTTTAGTATATAAAGATGGAACAACAAAAATATTTGGCAATAGTTATTCTAATTGGTGGGAAAAGCAATCGTTCTGGCTATGAAAAAGGAACGATTGAGTTAGAGGGGAAACCTCTCATTTTACATCAAATTGAAACCTTGGCAGAATTTGATGAGGATATTTTTTTAGTTGGAAATTCAGAGGATCAAATCTCTAGAATACAGAGAAACATAACATTTCCAAAAGAAGTGAATTTTATCGTAGACGATCGAGATTTTTTTCCCTATCCCGGTATTTTTACTCCTATGATCGGGATCTATTCCGCTTTTAAGCAACTGAATAAAATAGGGTTTCAAAAAGCTTTTTTACTTTCTGGTGATGCTCCTTTAATACGATCCGACGTAATCAAGCACATGATTAAAGAATCGAAGGGTTATGATTGTGTAATACCCCGATGGAGTAATGGATTTTTAGAAACACTTTTTGCAATATATCCAATACCCCAAACCTTCCAAAAATCTAAGCAAATCATCCAATCTCAGAAACATTATGCCCTTACCCAATTATTAGATGAAGAGTGGAACGTTAATTACGTTTCAGTTGAAAAAGAATTAAAAGATATGGACCCAAAATTGCTTAGCCTATTTAATATAAATGGACCAATTGATATTGAAAAAGTTACCAGAGAGTATAAAGAGGACGATTAATATTTACTTTATTTTGAAGATTTCCTTTTCCTTTCGATAAAATTATAAACTTTTTGAAAAATATATTACTCATAATATTAGGAGTGTCTGATTTTTTGATGATGGTAATATGAGTAAAAATATAGAATGGGAAAAGATTAAGGAGGATATGAAAAAGGCTATCAATTTAACTATTGATCAAGAGAATTATCAAGTAGAAATAGAGATACTTGATAAGGAGTTGATAGATAAACAATTGAGTGGAAATCTTATTCAAAGCGAAGCATCTTTACAGCAATTACTCAAAGGTTATGTTGAAGATAAAACCATTAACCCCAAGATAACGATAAATCAAGAAACGAATCGTATTCTCCTAGATTTTGATAATCAGCAAGATGCTCAAACAATCTATAATTTTTTTGAGAAATTCTTTTTCGGAGATATACTCAAAACTATGATAGAAGCTCTCTTTGGAGCGTTTGGTGGGATGTATGGAAGCGATGGATAGGGAAAAAAGTAGTATGCAAATATCTATATAAACCCATTTTCATAATATTTGACCATCTGAGAACCTGATTTGATCCAGTCTTCTTTTCCCTTCTTGAAAATGATTTCTGCGCGTTCATTGGCGTTTTCAAGAATATTTTGCACATTGAAATCAACTAATTGGCTTTCGAGCATAATCGGTCTCCCATTAATAATAACATTATCTACTTCATTACCCTTATTAGAATAAACAAGATTCGCACTAAGATTACTAAAAGGATCTGAGACTATTGGGGTCAAATGTGGTTTTTTCAAATCAATTGTTATGATGTCTGCTCTTTTTCCGACTTTCAAGCTTCCTATTTTATGGTCAAGGCCCAATAGCTTAGCAGCATTAATCGTAGTTAGTTTAATAACAACCCAAGGAGGCATCACCATTGGATTTTTATTATTAACTTTTGCTAGGAGGCTTGCCATTTTCATTTCATTGAATAGATTATGATGTCCAGTTCCCGGGGCTTCGTCAGTTCCAATGCCAGCAATACCTCCTAATTCGACATAATCAGCTAAGGGGGGGACTATTCCATCTATTTTAGAAATGGAGCTGGGGCAACCCACCATACTAACTCCTTTCTCAACTAATAGTTTACGTTCTTGATGAGTCGTATCATGAATATGAGCCGCAATCAAATAATCCCCTAATAAATCCTCGTGTTCTAAAACTTTAACTGTGGTTTGATTTTTTCCAAATCTCTTCTTAATTTGTATGCGTTCTCTTTCTCCTTGTGCTACATGCATATGTATCTTAGAATTATGTTTAATAGCATCCTTCTTAATCTGATGCAACAACTCCACCGAAAGCATATCGAGTGCTTGGGGGCCGTACATAGGATTAATTAAATCATCTTTCTCGAATTGCTTAAATAACTTATTTGCTCTTCTTAATGCTGCTTTTCCCATACCCACATGAAAATTATATAGCTCATCCGGCTTTAGTTCTTCATAATAACTTAATTCATTAATCATTTCGGTAGGAACTACACTAAGATGATAAGGTTTATAGATATTATTCACAAGACCAGCCACTCCAAGCCCATATTCCACAAAAGTAGTAGTACCCGCTTTTAATCCTTCGATAACGGCGATTTTAGCACCCAAAATGAAGTCTTCAAAAGTGAGATGCTCCGCAAAGAAGTTTAGACCCTTTGGAATATATTCAATTTCAGGAATATCATGGACAGCACCACGGCAAAGCGTCAGAATTGAATGGATGTGTGAATTGATAAGTCCTGGCATAGCCAGATGATGGTTTTTCCCATCAATGATACGCTCTGCATTTTTATAGTCAAATTCATCCATTTTACCGAGAAATACGATTTTCCCGTTCTCTACTCCGATACCGCCATTTTTAAATATACCAAGTCCCTTGCCTTCGCAAGTCATTATCCATGAATTAATAATTGCAAAATCCATTCTAAAACCCTTTCCTAATTAATTAGTTAGAAGTAATGGTCATAATAAAATTAAATTATCGAAGATTGTTGAATGATTAATAAGGATAAATTAACTTAAATAAAAGATTATAATCAACATATTTTTTAATTCAAAATATCTTTGTTCCATGACTAAGATTATGAACAATTACAATGATTTTGAACTTCTGATAACCGAAAAAGAAATTAAAACCAAGATCAACCAATTAGCTAAACGTATAAATAGTGATTATCGTGGAAAAACACCCATACTTATTTCTGTTCTAAAAGGTTCATTTATGTTTCTTGCTGATTTATTGCGTGAACTCAAAATAGATGTGGAAATTGAATTTATTGAATTATCAAGTTATGGTGATTTAACTGAAAGTTCGGGAGAGGTGAAAGTGATTAAATGGTTATCAAAAGAGATACGGGAAAGAGATATCATATTAGTGGAGGATATTGTTGATACAGGATTAACCGTGTCAACGCTTCTGGAACGCCTTGAAAATCACAATCCGAAATCATTAAAAGTATGTACTTTGACTAGTAAACCCGCGAGGAGAGAAATTGAAGTTCCAATTCATTATTTAGGGTTTGAAGTCCCAAATAAATTCATTATAGGTTATGGAATAGATTATAATGAAAAATACAGAAATTTATCCGAAATATACTATCTAAAAAATGAGTAATTTCACTTTTTTGAAAGATTTAATCGGTATCGCATATTGGAGATCATCCCGCAGATTTTATCTATATGGGTCCTGAATAGCTAATACTTTAAATACGTAAATAAAACAATCTAATTTTACCTTATATAGGGATTCAATAAGGGAAGAAATAGATTTCATTTGAATCATCTAATTTGATATTAGAATAACTTCCACATTTCTTTTAAAAATAAAAAATTTGAATAGCTTTAGATGCAAGATTTTCAGATAGAAAAAAATTATCGTGAAAAATTTAACCAGCATATGTTTGTACAAGAAGAGTATTGCTGTCAACATAATTTGAACTATGACTTCCATAGATTATGACTGTGACTTCATGAACACCATTAGAGAGCTCATTAGCAGTATATTGTAGTGTCATGGGAACAATATTCGCACTCCCTCCACTGGAGGTATATAACAGAAATTTATTATTTGCTTCATTGATTCGATTACCGTCAATAGCTAGATACACTTCTATGTATTCCCATCCCCCATCTTCCCATACTCCTGCTCGAGAAGAAAATAAGATATATACAGATTCACCGGGCTGCTTTTCAAAAGTTATTGATAAATCTGGAATTGTAATTAAGGTTAAAGTTGGGTTAGTATTATATCTCGTTTCATTACTGTCATACCATGTCCCTCTTATTGTTGATTCTGGCTCTAAAATGACCATAGAATAAAGCAAGAAACCTATAGTCCCTATCACTAATGCTAAGGCAACTATTGCTATACCTTTTCCACTCGATCTTCTTTTAGACATATAATCATCACTCCATTTCTTAAGTACTATCACCAATAAATAATCATTGTAATAAAGAGAAGGATTATGATCCAAATGATCAGTCTAAAAAATACTGATAAAATTTGCGTGAATATTATTATTGGTTTTTAAATTATAATTCCAGCTATATAGTTTGAATAGAAATATGAAGTAGATTATATCAAATCTAATTCTGAACAATAAATATTTTCCTCTGAATAAATTCCAAATCTATTTCATATAATTGGAAAATCTTTATGGTGACAAATAGAGAGTTTTGGATGTAAGGAGAGAAACCTATCTTCTTAAAAGCCTATTAAATTATATTGAATTGTATTTTATCATAGATGTTAAGAAAAATAATTGGTAAAAATAAAAATAATGCTTTATTTTTCTTTATAGGTTCTAATAAAAAATATTATACTAATTGAATTACTATGAAAAATTCAATAACGATAAAAAACGGGATTGTTTATGACCCCTTAAACGATATAGACGGTGAAAAACGGGACATCTACATTAAAGACGGTGTTGTTGTAGACAAGGCAGATCCCGATGCTAAAGAGATTGACGCTTCCGGCAAGGTTGTGATGCCCGGAGGAGTTGACATTCATTCACATATCGCAGGAGCAAAAGTTAATTCTGGGCGTGCCTTCCGACCTGAAGACCATATGATTGACGAGGTTAAGAAAACTAAAACGACGAGGTCTGGTGTCGGATATTCTGTTCCTTCTACTTGGATTACTGGATATAGGTATGCGAAACTAGGATATACTACGGTAATTGAACCTGCTATGCCCTTATTAGAAGCACGGCATACTCATGAGGAATTCTTAAACACCCCCATTATTGATAAAGCTGCTTTTCCTTTATTTGGAAATAATTGGTATGTGATGGAGTTCATAAAAGAAAAAGATTGGGAAAAGTTAGCTGGTTATGTCGCGTGGGTGATGAAAGCTACAAAAGGCTATGCGATTAAGATTGTCAACCCAGGCGGTGTAGAGAACTGGGCGTGGGGAAAGAATGTAGATTCGCTAGATAGTGAAGTGTTTCATTTTGGTGTCACTCCACGACAGATCTTAGAAGGACTCGCAAAAGCTAATGAGATGTTAGGATTACCGCATTCCATCCATATGCATGCGAATAATTTAGGTCACCCGGGAAATTTTGAACATACTATTAATAGTTGGAAAACCTTAGAAGGAATTGAGCCAAGCGGAGATAGAAAAAGAACAGTCCACTTAACTCATTGCCAGTTTAATGCATATGGCGGTTCAAACTGGGGAAATTTCCGATCTGGAGCTCCAGAAATCGCTGAATATATCAATAGCCACGACCATGTCACCATTGATATGGGACAAGTAGTCTTTGCGAAAGCAGCAACCACCACGATGACAGCAGACGGTCCTTGGGAATTTGCACTGCATCATCTCGGTGGAACAAGTGCTTGGGGGGCCAAGCCAGGAACTAAATGGATTAACGGGCAGATTGAAGGAGAATCAGGTTCAGGAATAGTTCCATATTACTTTGACCCTAAGGTGGGAGTTAATGCAATCCAATGGGCGATAGGTCTGGAATTGGCATTATTGATTGACGATCCTTACAAGATCTTTATGACAACCGACCACCCCAATGGCGGACCATTTATCTATTATCCTAAAATTATACGTTGGCTTATGGACAAAAAGACGCGAGATGATATGCTTGACAACATTTCTAGTAAAGCGGATTCCCAAACACAACTTCGAGATATCGATCGAGAGCTTTCCCTTAATGAAGTCTGTATCATGACCCGTGCTGGAACAGCCAAAAGCTTAGGTCTGGAAGATCGTGGTCATCTGGGGGCAGGAGCGATTGGAGATGTCTCTATCTTTGACTTAGATCCAGAGAAGATGGAAGGACACACAATCGAGAAAGCATTTTCAAATGCCGCGTACACGATAAAAGACGGTCAGATTGTAGTTCAAGATGGGGAGATTGTAGCCTCACCCATAGGAACGACTATTTGCGCCGAAGGAAAAATAAAGGACAGCATATACGAAGCAACCATCGACGCGATCAAATACCATTGGAGAGACCACTACAGCATTAACTTTAATAATTACGAGATCGGAGATTATTATACTCCAAAAAGCAAGGTCATAAATGGCACTTAAAGTATTTAACCTATTTTTTTACCTTTTTTTAATTAGATTTCTTGAAAATAATGCCAAGCTCATTTCCTCAATATCCGACTTGCTGTACCGTTAAATATTAAAATTAGAGTACCAAAATAATTACTAGCATAAAAGGAATTTAATTTATCAACTATAAAAATATTTGAAAGTTTAACCATTTAGCTATAAGGTTCATCTCGTTCTAGTAATTTCGGAATCAGATGTTCCCTATCAGTTTTTTTAAGTCGATCCATATACTTTTTGAGCATACCTCGACAATGTGATGGTCCACCTTCCTTCCATACCGTCCACAAGGGGTCAATCTGTGATTCTGAATCACTCATCATCTTAGTATGCCACTCTTCCAACCATCGAGACCCTTGCGCCACAATTTCCGGTCTCTTTTCTGCAAGATTAGTAAGCATATGAAAGTCATTTTTTCTGTCAAATAGCATCAATTCTGGATAATCTTTCATCCCTGTATGATAGGTTTTAATCATCGTCCAGTTATCAAAAATAACCGCTCTTTGACTGCTCCATGCATTCTGAGAAACCACGAGATAATCTCTTCCGAAATTTTCGTTATTTTCAATCTCTTCAAAAAAGCTCATTCCATCCCAAGATTCCGGTATTTTTTTGTTTAAGCCCCGAGCAATGGTGGCTGCAATATCTGTCTGGTATACTAAGTTATCATATTTGTTTTTCCAATTTTTTCCCGGCCACTTGATTACCATCGGTATTCTATTTACTATATGATCAGCGGTAGCATGATCGCCATATACATTCAGTTCACCTTGACTTTCTCCGTGATCAGCACTAATCATGATTAATGTATCATCATAAATTCCAAGACCCTTCAATAAGTTCACGAGGTCCCCCACAAGATCGTCTGCATATCTAATGCCCGTATCATACCCGTCAATCCAGTTCTTATAATCTTCGAGATTCTCGATTTCACCTTTATGAATTCTCGGAAATGCTCGTACAAAAAATTTCTCTTCATCACCAAATCCTAAAAGATCTCGGGCTGAACGTGGACCATAACTGTCTCTATGTTGATTAATGATTTCTTGAGTCATCCATGAAGGAGGTGGATCCGCTTCAAACGGATTTCCGTATTTTTTTGGCACACGATATGGCGTATGAGGGTCCCATGTGTTAATATGAAGAAACCAATTATCTTTCTTTCCATTTTCTTTTAACCATTTCTCTGCATAAGGATATACTGTATCCGCGATTTCCATTCCTTTTTTACCGGGATTGTAGATTTCCTTAAAGGGGGCATAAAACCAGTATGCAGAATGTCTCTCCGCGTAAGGGGAAATAGAGACTGTGTGATATCCCGCACTTCGTATGAGATTAACCCAGAAGTTCTCATACCTCTGATCCTCAAATCCTCGATCCTTACCTTTCAGCCGTAAATCAGCAGCAGTTCCTCCGTGTCCCACGATTCCCGTATGGATTCCAAATCGTCCCATGAACATTGAGGCTCTTGAGGGCAAGCACGGTGCATCAGAAGTATAGCAATTTGTAAAAATACTCCCTTCCTCTGCAATTTGATCAATATTTGGCGTGGTATCTCTATGATATCCATAACATCCGAGATGATCCGCTCGAAGAGTATCAATATCAATATACACAATCCTCATATATTAAAAATAGAATAGAATTCTAATAAAGGTACTTTTACAGAAATGAGAATTTTTTGTGGACCCCTTTCCCTTAATAACCTACACTAGGTCAGATTTGATCACATTATTACATAAATTCCTTTTGATTTAAATTCAATAATCAAATCAGTGATATTTTCTATTCTGTTTGCCCAGAGATATAATGTCTTTAAATTGGAGAGATTAGAAATAGTATCCGGCAAATTTTTAAGATTGTTAAAGCTTAAATTTAAATATTCGAGATTTTCCAAATCTCCAATCTCATCAGGAAGATTTTTTAGTTTATTAGCGAGCAGATTTAGATATTTTAAATTTTCAAAATCTTTAATCCACTCCGGCAAGGTAGACAGTTTGTTGCCGCTTAAGTCTAAAAATTCTAACGCTTCAAATGCTCTGATTGTCTGTGGAATTTTTTCTAAATCATAGTAGTAAAGAGAAAGACCTGAAATTTGGTCATTCTTATAAATAAATCCTATACTCTTAGGATAAAACTCCGACCTAAGTTCGTACACCGCAGGAATCTCCATGTTAATCTCATCCTCGAGAGTCTTAATTTTAAATTTTTCATTTGCAGGTAATTGATTAAAAATTTCTTCTCGATTTCTCTGAATTTCTTGCGATCGTTGTCTTGTTTCAACAGTGCTTCTTAGAGCTTTATAACAAGAACAACAATAAAATTCAATTCTATCATTATTCCAGAGTTCGATCGCCCTTGACTTATTCATCTCTTGATTAGAGGTACAAAAATCTTGAAAATCCAGCTTTATCCCACAATTCCAACATTCTCGGTTCTTTAAATTGAGTATTTTAAAAACACTTTTCTCAGCTGAAACCAATTTAGGATTTTCTAAGAACTCTATTTTACTAAAGGATCTCTCGTCCTTACTTTTCTTAGTATAGTAATCTTTAGGAAGTCTAATTTGCGATCCATCAGGTATATTTGCATATATTTTAACTAAATTCGGTGAAAAATAATTTTTCTCTTTCGCTAATTTAACAATAGAAACAAGAGATTCCCTCGTGCCAATGTATTTATCGTGATAATCAATTAAAGTATAAGCATAAGGCCTTAATTTTTTCATTTTTAAGAAACGGAGAATGATATTATCGCTTTTTAACTATTATAACTAGTAAAAAATGGAGTATTAAAATTTGTTCATTTAATTAAAAAGTTTAATTAAGATTGAACATTTCACATCAATATCACAGTAGAGGTTCTGATAACTAACATGACTATAGATTGGGAAAGGATTCGACAAGCAGAATTTCCTTCAATTTCAGAAAACAAGTTAATTTATTTAATTTCTGCCGGGGCCTCATTGATGAGTAAAAGTGCATATGATGAAGGAATTCGTTATTTTGATCAAATGCAGACCAATGGCGATATTAATCATGAGCTCTTATTTTTACAAGTGGATGAGATAAGAAAATCAATAGGAGAATATATTAATGCTGATCCCGATGAAATCGCATTTTTAATAAACACCACCTCTGGAATCTCCGCATCAGCTTATTTATTCCGAAAACATATAGGAGAAGTGCTTTACCCCTCAATTGAGTTTCCTACATCAATTCATATGTTTAGAAAATTGGGATATCCATGCGTGGAAGTTGACCATGAACATGGTGCATATCCAATTGCTAATTTTACGGCAAAACTCACAGAGAATACCAAATATAGCATTCAGAGTCATGTACAATCTTTTAATGGGTTCAGACAAAATTTATACGAATATGGGAATTTTTGTAAAGAAAAAGAGATAATAAATCTAATAAATTCTACTCAAGCTTTTGGGGCTTTTGAAATTGATGTCAAAGCATATAATGTTGACATCCTTGTTGCTAACGCATTAAAATGGTTTGGATGTGGTTATGGGGTCGGAATTATTTATATTAAGAATGAAATTATCCAAAAATTCGGTCTTCCCTTCACCGGATGGTTATCTGTCGAAAATCCATTCGCAATGGATAACGAGAATATGGATATTGTCCAAAAAACGAGTGCTATGGATTCTCTGGGAGGGTGTCCAAATTTCGCATCTCTTCTGACTTTAAAGGGAGCATTTAATTTAATTAAGGAAAAAATAGGAGAGGGGAATTTGAATAAGGGAATTAAGCTTATCCAAGAGCGAATAATATCTTTAACTAGTTATTTTCTTGAAAAGTTAAATACAACTCCATTAAGTATAATTACCCCCCAAGATATTCAATACAGATCAGGTATTATTACAGTTGAACACAAAAAAGCTAAAAGAATACATAGGTATCTGAATAAAAACAATGTCTACACTACATTAAAGCGGTATCCCGAAGATTCAAATGAGACTCTCATCAGATTCGCAATAAATTACTATAATAACTATGGAGATTTGGATAGTACAATTAAAATTATAAAGTCCTGTAAATATCTCTGAAGCGAGAAAAAAATAAAGGATAAAGCAATTTTTCTATTATTTGATAAAAGATTTACCGTCCATACTTACCCATCAATTCTGCTTTCGCAATAGCGTGTTCTTCGAATTTATCTGTGAAATTGTTCTTTGTTATACCCATTAGACTCTCTGTATCGAGCGCATAGACTCTAAAGAAATATCTATGAACTCCACCTGGAGGGCACGGACCTCCATAGGATGTTTTTCCAAAGTCATTTTTTGCTTCTGAACCTGGAACTGGGCCCCCTTGTGGGATTTCGTTTACATCCGAAGGGATGTCGTGTACAATCCAGTGTATCCAATCTCCAGCGGGGGCATCAGGATCATTGCACGATACCGCAAAACTTTTTGCATCCTCGGGAGCATTTTGCCATTTTAAATGTGGGGAAATATCTGCTCCATCGCACGTAAATTTTTGTGGAATCATTCCATCTTGTTCAAAATCGTCGGAAAACAGCTTCATATTTACTTTTTATTTAAATTAAATATTTAATTATTATGGAAATAAATTATTGATTTGAAGATTCTATAGTTG
This sequence comes from Promethearchaeota archaeon, assembly GCA_014730295.1. The sequence continues at coordinate 10,926 of WJIN01000416.1, forward strand.
AATATCGCTTTTTCAACTCAATTTATTGACTCTAACAACATTTTAATAAAACTCTTTAATTCCAATTTCTTTTATATTCTTGTATCGTCATTAGGAGATTGGTTTTTTTCTTAATTTTTTGCAAAATAAATTCTCTTAAGAAGTTAAAATTAAATTTGAAAATTTTCATTATACATACAACTTCACGTAAAAAATTCTAGGAATATTAGGATTTGCGTTGAAAGCTTCAAAAATGTATATGGTTAATAAATGACCCAAGAGCAAATTGACCCACCGGATATTGAAAAGGTTTATCGCCTTGCATTTGAGCTTTCCGACGAATTAATCGCAATTCTTGAACCTGATTATGATTTTAAGATAGTATTAATAAATGAGAAAGTTTTCAAATCTAGTCTAAACTATTCACTTAAAGATTTATACCAGACTTCTTTTCTTAAGATTGTTGATCCAGATCAAGTACAAACCGTTGTAAAGGTTCTAAAACGGGGGGAAAATAAACTCAATAAAGAAAACGAAATACAACTCATTGGAAAAGACCAATCAGAAAAATGGTTTGAAATCAAAGCAAAACAATTCAAAGATCAATGCGATAAAAAATTTTTATTTGTAAAACTTAAAGCAATCGGTATTAGAAAAAATTTAGAATTCAAATTACAAGAAAGTCAAAAATCAATAAAGAATATTACCGATAAAATCCCCGAAATTCGATTTTGGAAACTCTTTAGTCCTGAAAAATTCGAAGATGCGTTAAAGAATTCCTATGAAATGCTTGAGTTGGTTATCGAAAACATTCCTCAATATATCTTTTGGAAGGATCGGAATTTAAATTATCTTGGATGCAATAAAAAGTATGCAGAATTTCTAGGTTTAGATTTTGCCGATAATTTGATTGGAAAAAAAGACAAAGATCTAATTGAAAATAGCAAAAAAGTTAAAAATTTGGAAGATAAAGAAAAAAAAGTTCTTACAACACGAAAAGGACAATTTAATATAGTTGAAAAATGGGAAATTAATAACAAAATTCACCTATTTAATATCAATAGAATCCCTCTAATTGAAAAAGATAATGGAAGTATTTTAGGAATATTAGTTAGCTATGATGATATTACAGAGAGAAAAAGGGCAGAAAAAAAATTAAGAGAATCGGAACAAAAATTCAGAAATATCACAGAACAATCAGTTATGGGAATCTTAATTATCCAAGATTTTCAAATCAAATATGCGAATGACAAATTTTTAAATATAATTGATTATGCTTATGAGGAAGTTCTAAATTGGAAACCAAAAGAATTTTTCAAGTTAATTCATCCCGAAGATTTAGAGAGAGTAAAAAAAATTATTTATGATAAATATCAAGGAAAAATAAAAATAATAAAAGACCTCCAATTTCGATTTGTTTCCAAAACCGGTGAAATAGCTTGGGTGGAGGTGCGGTCTAAAACAATCCCATATAAGGGAGATGATGCGGATTTAGCATATTTGGTTGATATCACGGAAAGAAAAAGAGCCCAACAAAAGCTTAGACATTCTGAAAAGAAATATAAGAGCTTATTGAAAACCTCCTCGGTAGGAGTGATAGAAATAAATATTAACAAACAGACAATCTCTTACGTTAATCCACATTTATTAAATATACTGGGATATTCAAGAGAGGAACTCTCTATTGATATATTAAAGGAAAAAATTCATTCTGAGGATTATAATAAAATTTATGGTGATTTAGAGGAAAAGGAAATCGAATTTCGTATATTTAATAAAAATGGAGATTTGAGATGGCTCTCAGGAAAAAGAGTAAGACAGTATGATGAGGACGGTAAATTAATAAACCTAAGATTTTGGCTTGACGATATCACAGAGAGAAAAATGTATGAAAGTTTAATCACTGAACTAAATATCGACTTTTTAAATTTTACCGTTGATATTCAAAATAATATTCAAATGCTACTTAATACATCCATTAATCTTTTAAATGGCGAAATAGCTCTTTATATACAAAAGCAAGAAGAAGAAAACCAGTACCGAATTATTACTAGTGATAGTAAAACCTATACCTATTATGATATTCAAGAATTCCAACAAAATATCTTCGCTGCGGAATTATTCAAAGAAAATCATGATTTCCCTCAGACCATTTTAGATATCTATCAAACGAAATATACTGAGACAGATCCCATAATTCGGGATTATAACATCAAGGGCGCTTATGGAAAATTGATAAAATCGGAAAACACCTTTTCTGAAGCGGTTTGTGTATTATTTGATGAAAAACCTACTATCTCTCATGAACACCAATTAATCTTGTTTCTTATTTCTGACGCTATAGAAATTGAGCATAGGCGTTGGCAAGTAAAAGAATTCCTCGAAGATCAAAATAAAATGTTGAATGAAATGAATCAACTAAAATCAGAATTACTCACACGTACATCTCACGAATTGAAAACACCCCTCATATCTATCAAAGGATTTGCAGAATTATTGCTTAAACTACATAGAAAAAAGATGGATTCAGATATGATTTCAATTATTGAAGGTATTATGGACGGGGCCAAACGTATGGAGAAGATTATAAACACACTTATAAAAACCTCAAGATTAAATCAAGGTCATTTAGAATTAAATAAAATTGAAGAAGATCTTGGTTTTTTAATTAAATTCTGTTTAGAAGAAATTAAAGGCTTAATTAATTTGAGAAATCACTCGATAGAACTAAATTTAGAAGAGAATTTGAAAACTAAGATTGATAAAGAACGGATCTATGAAGTTTTGACCAATCTTATGGTAAATGCGGTGAAATTTACACCTCCAGGTGGTCAAATAATGATTTCCTCCAAAAAAAAGGATGGGAAAATCATCACTTCAATTCAAGATAACGGTGTTGGCTTAACTAATGAAGAGAAAACACAATTATTCAAGCAATTTGGAAAAATAGAGCGCTATGGGAAGGGATGGGACTTAGGCATTGAAGGAAGTGGTCTTGGACTCTATATTTCAAAAAAAATTATCGAATTGCACGGGGGAAAAATCTGGGCGGAATCTGAGGGTAGAAATCAAGGAAGCACTTTTTATTTCACATTACCTTTAGATGATTAACTAGAGTGACGTATTTGGAACTATGAACCCAAATCGCGTCCATTAAGAGCTAGGATACTTACTACATATTTGTTCCAATTCCATAATATAAAAAGTAAGCCGATATCATAATAAAAGGTGTATAGAATGACCAAATCATTCGAAAGGTTTCATTTTCCCAAGTATTATACAGTACTATTCCATATGCTTGAATCATCAACAATCCCGTCCCTATTAATAAATATTTGATGCGTTTTTTCAACTTCGGATTCTCGAATTTAGAATACAATTTGTAAGAAAAAAAGAGTATAGGAATATTATATAATAAAGTTATTACTACATAATTCAAAATGAGAAACATCCAACTCCATTGTGGACGCCAATTTCCATTTATTTTAAAGGTAATTCCTTCTGGGAATGCTAAGAGACAAATTATTATAAAAGAATAAAAAATTACCAAAGCAATCTGTTTTTTTCCAGTGAACTTTAATTGTTCTTGAAAGAAACTAATGAGAAAAAGAATATAAAATACGATAGCAAAATAAAAAACAAAATATAATAAAAAATAGAGAAAAATGACAATAAAGCTAAATGGAAGGAATATGATAACAATATTATTCAACACCACCAAAAATTCACTAATGTAGAAACTGCTCAAATAAAGTGTAATCTTAGAGCGTTTTCTTTTCAATATTTTATAAACTAATATCAAAAATGTGATACCGAGCGCCGATTGAATTCCAAAAACTAAAAAGAATCTTGTCCAATCCCCATTAATATTCATCGTCAACTTAAGTCAATATCGAGCATATCATTTCATAATTTTTAATTATTATATAATTAGAAATGTCTTAATTTAATCTTAACATTTGAAATAAATGGACTACACATTATTCTTATAAGATTAATTTTTCTTATTATTTGAAGAAAATTGGATATATTAATTCATAATAAATAAAATACATACAAGTTTACATTGAATTCTACAGGAAAAAAAGACCAATTCGAGTTCGAAAAGATGGAAGTTATCAAGCGCTACTTTTCGAGGATCTATACGGTATTATCTAAAGAAGTTCGAGATATCCTCTTAAAGTTAGACGTTTCTCAGAAAGAGTTTAAAGAGATAATGAAGTCATTAGCTTTCTTGCCAAAGGAAAAACAAAAGGCATTTTTAGAGGAAATTTTGGATAATGGGAATGATTGAAAAACCAGAAGAATAATTTGATTTTAATATTTTAATGTCGCTTTTTTTGATGGTCTCGGAGGTCTATTTATTTTATTCTGTTTTATTCTGTTTTATAAACCATCAAAAAATTTAATAGAGAGATGTTGATTTTTTTAATTAATTCAAAATTGTCCTGAATTTTTAGATAGAAGTATAGTCTGAGTTAAGAAAGTTAAAATGTATATTGATATTGATGATCAAGAAGAGGCAATTCTTTTAGAATCTATTCTTGATAATACTCCAGTTTTATTAGCATTGATGGATAATAAGTTCAATTTTATACGTGTTAATGAAGCATATGCTAAAGCGGATCAAAAGCCAATAGATTTTTTTCATGGTAAAAATCATTTTGATCTTTATCCAAATAAAGAAAATGAAGATATATTTCAACGGGTTGTAGATTCTGGACGCTCCTTTTCAATTAGAGGGAAACCATTTGAATATCCCGACCATCCGGAACACGGCATCTCTTATTGGGACTGGAGCTTAATCCCAATAAAAAATAACGCAGGTAAAGTAGAGAAATTGGTTCTTACGATCCTTGAAGTAACTGAACGTGAAAAAGCTAAAAATGAATTGAAAGAATCTTATGAAAGAATTAATTTTTATAAAAATCTGCTCGCACATGATATGAGAAGCATTCTATCGGGAATTTCCTTATCATTGGAACTAGTGAAAAAATGGC
>WJIN01000417.1 GCA_014730295.1 Promethearchaeota archaeon
TAGATGGGTTATCTAATAATCTCAACTTTTTGGATGAAATTGTAGTTTATAAAAAGAAAAAAAGAAAAAAAAGGGCAATTGAGGATAATAATGAAAAAAAGGAAAAGGAAAAAGTAGAAGAAACTCAAACGGAAATCAAAATTTTGGAAGAGTTAGAATCTTTGGCACAAACGAAAATTTCGAAAGTAAAAGAAATGAAACCCAGTATAAAAAAAGGTTATACTTTATCTAATCAAGGAATTGATAAAATTCGAGTCATTGGTTCTGAGTTAAGAAAGCTCCCCGAATCTATACGAAAGCTTACAAGTCTCCAAGAATTGGAACTTAGTATTAATAATCGTAGAAGGCTCCCAGAATCTTTTGGTAATTTAAAATCACTACAAAAGATTGACTTAAACCAGAACGATATTAAGTTTATTCCAAATTCGATGAATAATCTGGAATCACTTATTGAGCTTAATTTAAGTCAAAACAAGCTAGAAGAAATAAATTTCTTAACATATCAAGAAAATAAAAACTTTCAAAATATGAAATTTCATATGTACAAAATCCCCAGATCTGATAATCAGAAACGACGTATGCTTCTAAAGGAAGCTTTAACAAAAATAGAAAAACAACCAACCGAAAAAGAATGTATCGATAATTCTATAGGATTTACAAATTATGAAGGAGAGATTATCCAATTTGTAAGAAAAACAAAAAGCCAGTGGTATTTTGATGTACCCTATAAAGCTAATAAATCGGACGCTTTTACCTACTATAATATTGATAATTTAAGTACTACTGAAGTGAAGAAAATAGTCTCATCTTTTTGGAAAGATCCAAAATTTTATCATAAATTCATTAGAAAAGCAGAATCTCAAAAAGGAAGTATTGGTGAAATTAATCTTGATAAAATAATACTAAATGATCTTCTGGAATCTAAAAATAAACTTGATTCACTTAAAAAGTTGAATTTACATGAAAATGAACTCTCTAATATTCCTGAATCTATAGAGCACTTGAAGAAACTTGAATATCTTGATTTGAGTCGTAATAAACTAGAAACTCTCCCAGATGTGATAGGAAAGCTTTCTAGTCTTAAAAAATTAGAACTATATAAAAATAGTCTCAAAAAACTTCCCGATGCAATTGGGAACTTAAAATATCTAATAAAATTAGATCTATCAATTAACCAACTTTCCAGTATTCCACAAACTGTAGGAGAAATGAAAAATCTCGAGGTTTTGGATTTAGGATATAATAATTTGGAGGATATTCCCAAATCCTTAAATAACTTAGAATCAGTTCAAAAATTAAAATTACCTAAGAATCCCTTATACAGCTTCACTAAGCTAATTTCTCTGACCAAAGAAAGTATTTCAGATGGACTATTTAATTTAGCCGGATTATTAATTGAAAATTTAGAGAAGATTGCTAAAAAAGAATATATGGTATACTCTCAAAAAGATAAAATTAAAGATTTAAAATCCCAAAAAGATTTCGCTTTAAATTATGGCATTTCTATCTTTAAACTGAAAAAAGATATTGAATCCTTAGCAGATATCAAATTATCGAAAGTTAAAAAATTTGACTTAAACCTAGGAGGTGGATTTATAATATCTGAAAACAAAATTACTGGAATTCGAATTAATAGATCTAAGTTAAGAAAGCTCCCCGCTCGTATAGGTAAATTTTCTTCGCTTAAGCGACTAGAATTACCAAATAATAATCTTGATGAAATTCCAAATTCAATAGTAAATTTGAAATCTCTGAAGAAATTAGATTTATCAAATAATAAATTTTCCCATATTCCTGAAACAATAGGAAAACTTAAAGCTCTTGAATATCTAGATTTAAGTCTTAATAATTTAAAGAGTCTACCGGAATCAATTAAAAATCTTCAACTACTCCAAACTTTAATTTTAGATTCTAAATCTTTAGAGAATTTTAAAGTATTAGTTGATAAGTTGAAAAAAAATGGTGTTATCGTGACTAAAAGATTTCAAAGTGTAGCTGAGGAGAATTCTATAAAAGATTTAGAATCTTTAGCTAATACTAAATTATCAGAAGTTAAAAACCTTGATTACAATAGAAAAGTTGGATATACATTATCAAAAAAGAAAATTACTGGAATTAAGATGGAGGGATGTGAATTAAAAAACCTTCCTGATTCCTTATTTAAACTCTCCTTTCTTAAACGACTAGTATTGTATAGAAATAAACTCTCCAACATTACTGAATCTATAGGAAATTTAGAAAATCTCGAATATCTAGATCTAAGGGAAAATCATTTGAAAAACCTTCCTGAGTCAATGAAGAGATTAGAATCACTCACAACTCTAGGTTTAGGGGGAAACAAATTTAAAAATCTTCCAGATTCAATATGCAATCTTAAAAAGCTTGAAATACTTCATTTAGGGATAAATAATTTTATCCATTTTCCGGAAAACGTCACGGAGCTTCATTCGCTTAGAAAATTATATTTACATGGAAATAAAATATCTAATATCCCTGAATCAATAGAAAATTTGACAAATCTTAAACACCTTGATTTAAGTCGTAATAATTTGGAAACTTTACCAGATTCAATAACGCAAAAACTGCTTAAAAAATTAAAAAATAATGGCGTATTTGTTAGAGAATAAAAAGATGCAATAGATTTGTTTCTCCCTAATATTTAATTAA
>WJIN01000418.1 GCA_014730295.1 Promethearchaeota archaeon
CGATGTTCCATGCTAAAACCTTTATAACTTTCATACTGGAGAAGCGATGTGAGCAAGATACTTCTATCTGTCGAGTTCAGAATCGAAAGATGTTTGTTTTCTTTTAATCCTCTAATAATTTGGAAAGTATCAATTAATTCATACATGATTTGTTCCGAACAACTTTTCCACAGTCCTAACTCGTTTCTCTGGTTCATAATAAAATCTAAGGCTAACGATTCATTAATATTACCATATTGTGTGATGTTCGCTAATTCCAATACAAGCGCATTCCCAGGAACATTTGCAAAATTATTATAGGGAACGAAAAAGTTGGAGTAGCGATAAAACTTGTTTTGATCATCATATAAATTATCCAAGAACGTATGAAAATCATTGATACGAATAGAATCTTCCATATCAAATATTTCGAGAGTTTTTATACCATAATAGCTCGAAAGTATATTGGGCTCATCTGAAGAAAGAGATTCAAACTCGGAATTTTCGTCATTATAAAACGATCCGTCGATAAAAGAGTATACATTATCTAATTGTAATCCGTTCACAAATGAAATTACCTCACTCTTCAAATCGGAATACCCTATCCACGAATCTAATAATAGATCAAGAGTTGCCACTGCAAAATATGTATTGTCTAAAGTTGGAGTCACAAAGTATTCATGAAGCTCTGTTTCAATCGGACGACCGCAAAACCCACCAACATCGGAGTCATAGCAGCTAAGAATGAAATCAATCGTGGTTTGCTTGTCGATTGTATGAGTGAAGTTAAGTATCTCTAAGGATAAGACCGCATAACAAGTAGTTAACAAGAGTGAACTCACTGGGTAATATTTTATGGAAAAGTCTGTATCAAGATATCGCTTTGCATACTGATCTAAAAAGAACCCACTGGAATTATCGTACGACTCCATAAGGAAATCTCGAAGAGAAAATTGATCTATATCATCTAATGAATCTAACGCGTCAAGAATATATAACGCATAATAGGTAGCTTGGATTGAAGGATAATGGTATTGCGTAAAAAATTCTTGCTGATCATACTCATCAATCTTTACATTAAGCATTTCTTGCAAAATTTCCGAGTTTGACTCTTCACTTGAGAGGCTAAGCTGATCTACTACCCTATTAGAACCATTAAGATAAGGAATATTAAACTTCATTCCAGAAACACTTAAAATAAACAGAAATAACCCAATTATCGCAATTATTTGCTTTGTGCTACATTTTTTATGTGAAATTATCATTTTATTCACTAATATATTGTATTTTATAGTCTACTCGCGTGAATGTATTTAAAAGAAAAAGCGTTAAAAAAGGATAAAAAAGGAAAATTGGCAATAACAATAAAATAATAAAAACAAAACATAACATAAAATAATAAAATAAAAAATCTCTAAAAAGAGCTATTCTCGGAGGCTTCAAGTCGTTGTGAGAGTGAATACAATCGAGTTCCTATCTTCTCCAGCAATTCCTCGCGCTCTCGGAGTTTATCATTTAGAGTCTCTGAGGTTGATTTCTTTCCATCCGAACTATACTCTTCCAATTCTTTTCTTATCACTAAATGCTCAAAAAAGAATGGAAGTTGGTCGTTTAAATCCTCATAAATTTTTGTGAGATACAACAGAAATGATTTTATTAGTTCTTTTTTCTGCTCTTCGGGTAATTTCAGTAGATTGAGAGTGTCTTTTAGGTCTTGCAACTCCTCCATTCGGAATACCGTACTTTCAACCAACTCTTTCATCGTCTCTTCTAGGAGGGTATCGATCATTTCCTTGTTTTTAGCTTTCGTTTTCAATATCTTATATCACCTCTGGTTATTATTGGGATTGGAGATCTTCTTTAAATTGGTGGAAGAATTCAAGAAGTATATTAAAATTCTCCTCAAGACATTTCCATAATTCCTCTCCCTTTTTTGTATCTAACTTACACATACTAAGCAAGGAGAGAAGATAGTCTTTGGTAAATGAGAGATCAAGCAATCCCGTTAAAAATTCTATTGCTGAAACCATATCCTTATCTGTATAATCAATCTTATCATGGGGGTGAAATTCATTGTAAATTGAGGATAAAAGATTTCGTAAAATATCACGTTCCAAAAATAACACTCTCTCTTCTTCTTCTTTATGTGCTAATGCAGATTTGATGGCAGCTAAATTGGTAAAGTATTGCCTAAAGAGAAAATATAATGCAGCATCCCGTACTTTGTCGATTGGAACGCGGGTTTGATTCGAAGGGTGAAACTCAGCTTCATAGGTATCTTCAAGATCATCTCTATTATCCGAACTTTCAGGATCTAAAAATAAGGGATCTATCGTATATTCTTCCTCCGATTCCTTGCTAACCGTATCGAACGAGACTTTTCCGGCACTTTTGCTTTTATAGTTGATATAATCTTCGAGGGATACTTCAAATTGTTCCCCCACCGAATATGATGTACGAAGTGATTGCGACCCGGAAGCGGTTCTGGGATGATCTTCCCGGATATATCTATATTTTTCCAATACCCAATAGATCTCATCTCGAATCTTTTTGATTGCTTTTTTATTTCTGCGGTTATCTTGAGACGCTTTCGGATAAATCGCTTTTAATAGTTCTTCTTTTATTTTCTGCTGATATAAATTCCCGATGGAATCTACTCTTTTTAGGGTTCTTAGAAATTGGATGATCTCGTCTAAATATAGCGAATAATTCCCGAAATGCTGTTCGAAGAGCGTTTTCTTGGAATCAAATAAAATTTGATTTTCTATTTTACTTTTTATAGGTATATATAAAGAAAAAATAGGTACGGGGGTTTTTTTTAAAATCATAAATTTTTTATTTATATAATTCTATATGAGATATAAAAAGACAAAGAAGTGAGTCTAACCACACAATTATAAAATAATCAAGATCCTTGTCCACCCTGGATTTTTGTCTTTTGGTTAGAATGTGAAGAAATTCACATTTTACTTACTCACCCTTTATTTTTCTGGATGTCAGACATTTCTCGGACATCCTACACA
>WJIN01000419.1 GCA_014730295.1 Promethearchaeota archaeon
AAATTATATAGGCTATTTAACATTACGGTGGAGCAGACCGTTCTATTCTCACGGTTTTTGCTAAAGACGATCGGCTAATCGCCTCACTCAAAAACCGCGCCAATGCCCTTCGCAGGCTCCGGGCCGCCCGGCAGCTCACCTATGCGTTATATACCCAAAAATTAATTAAAATCTATATTGAAAAAATGTGAAAAAAGAGTATCCTAGAATAAGAAGAACTTTATTAAATGGGAATATCAGATTTGGTATTGATAGATTGGCTGTTGCCAATCTTACTTTTTATTTTGTCTTTACCCTTATTATTAAAGGGCACCTCTAAAAACCCTGACTGATTCGAAGGAATTTTCATAAATTCAAATATTTGCTATTGTTTTTTCCATGGAGGGGACCATGGGGAAACAAAAAGGATTTTTTGATGAAGACTACCGATTATCAGAACTGGAAAAACACGGGGATCCATTACTGAAACTCAATGAACTGATACCATGGGAACGGTTTCGACCACTTTTAAAGAAAATGTTTCACAAACAGCCGAAAAGTCCCGGCGGCAGGCCTCCATACGATTACGTTATGATGTTTAAAATCCTTATCCTCCAGCGGTTGTATAATCTTTCAGATTCTCAGATGCAATTTCAGATTATGGACCGCTTGTCTTTTATGCGGTTTCTTGGGTTAAACTTGAATGACCGTGTCCCTGATGAGAAGACGATCTGGCATTTTCGTGAAGTCCTTACGAAATCCGGGAAGATGGAAATCCTATTTGAAGAGTTTAGAACATTTCTACTCGACAAAGGAGTTATCGCGGAAAGTGGAACTATCGTAGATGCCTCGTTTGTCGAAGCACCGAAACAAAGAAATACAAAAGAAGAAAACAAAGACATCAAAGGAGGATCAACTCCTAAGGATTGGTCTGATAACAAATTACGCCAAAAAGATGTCGACGCTCGGTGGACGACAAAATCGGGAGTGAAGCATTACGGATATAAAAATCATATTAAGGTTGATAAAAAATCGAAGCTGGTTCATCGATATGCTGTAACCCCGGCTTCAACACATGATTCTCAGGTACTGGAAGAATTACTTACTGCAAGTGATGCACATCATGAACTGTACGCAGACAGCGCATATTCAGGAGCCCCGATAAAAACTATATTGCAAGAAAATAACATTCGGAACCGGATCCATGAAAAAGGATATCGTGGTTCTCCGTTAACAGAAAAGCAGAAGGAGCGGAATAAGTGGAAATCAAAAATACGTGCACGAATTGAGCATGTTTTTGGTTGCATTGTTAATTCATTTCAAGGCAATTTCATCAGGACAATTGGAATAGCCAGAGCGGAAACGGTAATTGGAATAACAAATCTTAGCTACAATATGGTTCGATATACACAATTATGCAGGACATAGGTATTCAAACAGGGGCAATCGGAAAAAGTTGCCGAATTAGGATAGAATATTTCTCAAGATAGAATTGAAAAAAGGGCAAAAGCCGACAAATAGTGTTTTAAATCAGGGTTTTTAGAGGTGCCCTTATGTAAAAGACCAAAAAAATATGTGAACTCCCCGAAGGGGAAGTTAACGACCTTTTGAGTAGCGCCCTCGTTCCTGGAGCGCAAGCGGAAGGATTTGGCGCAGAACCTGAGTGAGCGATTAGCGAACGTCTTCAGCAGGTTCTGTGACAAAAGACGGCGTCTACTCCAAAAGAATTGTTATGTACACATTCTATTATAAAATTTCTTTTTCAAATTCGGTTATTAAATTTTCAATATCTTCAAATAATGGTTTAATCAATTCTAAATCTAGCATGAATCCATAATTATGTCGAAAGAAATGTCTGAAACCTAAATATTTTTTTAATCGTTCAACAGTTTTATTGGATATAATTTTTTCAGTTGAAGCTATTTCTAATAATTCTGAATGCCATCGGTCTTTTTTTGGAAGTTTGATATTTCTATCTTTTATTTTAAAAATAAGAACTTTTTCAATTCCATTATATATAGAATGAAGGCTGCTTGCAGCAGCCCTTAATTGAATTTTATCTAGATCTGCTGTTTTTAATATTGATTTTAATAATTTTATAATTTCAAGTTCTGATTTAATTTGAGATAACTCGAAGTTGATGTTTTTCTCTTTCAATCAAGCTACCCGAATTAACGTACCGGATTTTTTTAGTTCAGTTGAAAATTCATTATCATAATCCAGACCAATGACATCTATATCATGTCGCAATTTTTCGAGTAATTCGCCATATACATGAAAAAATTTAGATTTTTCCAGGCCAATAATAGCAAGATCAATATCAGAATTATCAGAGTAATCGCCTCGTGCAATCGAACCAAAAATGTAAATTTCCTTTGCTCCTGCGGTTAGGATTATTTCCTTTGCGATATTTAACTCATCCTGTATGCTTTTCGGTAGCTTTTCTAATTCCATTTGCGTTTATCATATTCTAATTTTGGATTATTTTCAATTTTATATTTTTATTATTTGATTTATTCTATTATATCTATTTTCTCTATATTATCTTTGGGTACATAACG
>WJIN01000420.1 GCA_014730295.1 Promethearchaeota archaeon
ATAAATTTTTGAATATATAAATTTAATAGAAATCTGAAAAATCTTGGAATAATATTAACAAATACAATAATATGATTTAATTTTGGAAAAAAATGTATTTCTTTTTCTACTATTATTAAAAATTTCAATTATAGTTTGGCAGATTATCCTTTTGCTTTATAATTTAAATTAATGGAAAGACCGAACAGAATGCTGTAGTTGATTTTAACAGTAAATTGATCTTTCTTGAGTATGTATACAAAAATACTGATTGAGAATTACATTTATATATATAATAATATAAATAGTATATATTGTGCGATTTTGATTTCCAATATTGGTCATTATTCTAAGAAGACATGCCATCTAAAAATGATAATGAGGATTTCTTGGAATTAGATGAAAAAATTCCATGTTGTGATTCTCCTAAAGTATCGGAAGAGGATGGATATTATGTCTGTTTAAACTGCGGACTTGTATTTTCAAGAATATTGGATGATTCTCCTCGTAGAGCATTTACTGCTGAGGAGATAGAAAAACGGAAAAGCAATGAAAGAGTATATAGTCCGATTGGGCCTCGAACAATTATACGTGGAAATCGAGATGCTCGAGGCTCCCTGTTGAGTCCGAAATTTAAGTCAAAATTCAATAGACTAGCCAAAATTCATAGATCTTTGACAACGAGTTTTGAACGAAATTTGTGGATCGCATTGCCTAATTTGCAGAGATTACAGAAGAAAATGAGCATCCCAGATCAAGTTGCAGAAGATGCCTTACGAATATATACCCAGACGGTTAAAAAGAAATTAACTATGGGGCGCTCTATTGATACACTATTATCCGCGTCCATTTTTTGTGCTTTAAGAGTTCATGGAATCCCAAGAACCTTAGAAGAGATTACCAATGCTGCCCAAATCACCAAGAAAAAAGTGATAAAAAGTTATCGTCTTATTCTGATGGAAATTTTACCAAAACTTAATCTTAAAGTCCAACACTTTACCTCTGATCGTTATGTTGACAAATTCAATGATGAATTGAGGTTGTCGATGAAATGTAGAAATATTGCTGTCAATTTGATTAAAAAAGCTAAAAATAACGGGTTTAATTCGGCAGGGAAAGACCCCAAGGGGATAGCTGCGGCATCGATTTATATCGCATCTAAATTGTGTGATGAAAACAAAACTCAAAAAGAGATATCCGATTTAGCCCAAATCACAGAAGTAACACTACGTATGCGTGTTAAAGATCTTAATAAATACAATAATATGATTTGAAAGGTTGGAAAAGTTTTAAATATCTCTCTACTATAATTCTATCGGAAGCAAGCGCTCTTCTTCTTCAAAAAGCGGTAGATTGCGAAGCATTTGGTTAATAGTGGGTAAGAATTTATTAATATTATATTCAATCAGGTCAATTATAAATTGAGTCATCATAAGCTGAAACAATTCACTAACAATTCCTCGGGAGATTCCTAAGGAGGTCATAAAAGATTCAACATTTTGTTTAATATCATAAATCTCAACGCGGGATTTTTTTGAACATATTACATATAATAATAACATTAATGAACCCATTTTATAATCCTTCCGCTCAGCAAATTTCGTTGCCAAATCTAAATACTCTCTTGATGCTTCTTTAAACTCTTCCTTTGACAAATGCTCCAATATGGTATTATAATACCGTTTCTTCATAGCGATTCTCTTTTTAAACATTTCCTTAAATTCAGAGCGGTTATCCTTTAGTTTCTGATTTATTATATCAATTTTTTGATCAAGTTCGCGTAATTTTTTAGACTTTTCTTCTTTTTTTTCTTTTGATAATGGTTTTTGTTGCGGTTTGAAGTCAAGATCTTGTTCTATATACGATTTCATAAGATTTTTTTCAATTTCAAATAATAAAAGTTTATCCATGAAGACACTAAGCGAAAGTTGTATTAAATCATCAATTTTAGCCTGCCACACTTTCAAAAATTCATTTAAAAGTTTAATTTCGGGCAGTGTTGAAAGCTGTGTATGTTCACCTAATAATTCCTCCACATTAGTATATGCAATCTCCTCACGTTCATTAAATATAAAAATTAATGTAGACAATATCAAACACACCGCTGCATGTTTTTCGAAATCTTTATCAATAAGTTCCGGAATAAGATCAATATAAGCTGATGCTGCTTTTATATATTCCTTATCATTTAAATTTTCCAAAATACCCTCATAGTATCTCTTTTTCATTAACTTACGTTTTGCCATATCCTGCTTATCCTTCTTTATATTCTCAAAGAGGCCATTGATTGTCTTTTTTAGGTTTTCTTTATCTATCTCAAGAGTTTCTTCGGGTTTGGATGTAGATTCTTTAACAAACTCTATACCTAATATATCATAGAGTAATTTTGTCTCTTCATCAAATAGAGGCAAATGTTCCATAAAAGACAATGCTTCTTCCAATTTTTTCTGATCCTTGGCTTTATGGAGATCGATAATATACTCAACCAATAAGACAGGGAATGTGTCCAAAAACAGTTGGTTAGAAGAAGTTAAAATTTTTACATATTTCGCTAAATATTTCATCTCCTCTTGTTTCAATCGAATAATTGTAAGTATTCCAAGTGAGACTGCTGCAAGATAATATTTTCTAAGATCATTCATTTTTTCTATAGTTTTTTTATAGATCTCAGCCGCTTTATCATATTCTTCATTTTCTAATAGTCTAAGTGCTTCGTTAAAAAATGCGCGTTTTAGTCCTCGTCGTTGCCTTAATTCAAATTCTTTATCTAATCGGGCATCTTGAGATTTCTTTTTAATAATTGAAAGTCTTTCTTGTAATGATTTCTTTTTCAGCGTCGCTTCAACTTCTTTAGCTCTTGATGCGATCATTTCCTCTTCTGAACTTGATAATTTGTTATAGACTTCTTTTTTATAGAATTTATCTTCAATCTTATCTAAATAACTCAACGCAGATGATAAATCTCCTAATTCTATAAATTGTTCTGAAATAACTTTATACAATTCATCAAGGTCGGGCTCATAATTTTCTAAGTAAGCATTGGAAATATTGTTTGCTCTCTTAATTAGTTCAATTGCATAATTGATGCCGGATCGACTTTTTTCTCGTCTAATACTGTTTAAAGCTTCTTTATTTATAATCGTGATAAATAACTTGCTTAGTTCCCGAGAGTGCTCATAAAGCATTTGATCTCGATATATAGAATTCGCTTTCTCCAATAAATCTTCAATTTTTTCAAAGCTGGAGATCTCACTTAATTCCTTTATACTTTCCATTAAAAATGGGAAAATTTGTTCAAGATATTCTCTTTGAATAGTATCACTTTTTAACATAAGATAAGTATTAAAAAATTTCCCTAGTTGATTCCCTTCCAATAAAACATTCAGAGATTCACATAATATCTGGTCTGCTTCTTCCTGCTCTCCGATATTTTTAAGTTCTCTTGCATGAGATTCTAAGTAAGCTGCCGCTCTTACATATTGATTCTTTTCTATGAGCGTATTAGCATTTTTTAGTTTTTCTTTATTTAGTAATTCAATTAATTGGTTTTCTGATTCCATAAAGGATTTGATAATATCAATTCCCTCTTTTAAATCTCTTTGCAGAGCTTCTTTTCGAATTTCTTTATTCCTCTCTTCAACTTCAGAACTATACTCCGTTAATTCCTTTTTAAGTGCTAAGGAATTGATTTCATTTAATAAGTATGTTGCCATCCCAAAATCTTGGTTATGCAAAAATTGTTTAATGATCTGTTCTAAGTACTCATCTAAATTGATTTTCTCTACATCAAATGCATTCCACATATTTTCAATCTCATCATAGGTTTTCTTGGCATCATATGTTTTATCGTTCTTAATATTTTTTTCCAAAATTTTAATTAATATCTCAACAAGTTTGTGTGTAAATTTCTCCATCGCCTCGAAAAGTCCTTCCCTTTGGTAAGTGTGAATGCTAATATATAATTGTTCTCTCGCCGCCTCCAAATTACCAATCGAAACTAGATAATCTGCTGCTGAAAGCACCTTTTCGGTTAATTCATTGAGAGTTTTCTTGATTTCCTGATGAGGTAATCTCTCTAATATGGTAAAGGCATTTTCCACGCGACAAGCTGAAATCCATGAGTTTATTGCCAATTTAAAAGATTTTATAATTAGTTCCTTATTTTTAAGTTCAATTAATGACCATTGAGCAGCATTTTCATATTGGCGCGCAGCAAATTCATAATCTCCTTTATTGAATAATTTATTTCCTTCTCGGATCATTGTCTCAGTATATAAGCGTTTATATTCATTGGCTTTCCGATTGTTTACATCTTCTATGATTTGCGCGGCTTCTAAAAACAGATTTAATTGGGAATATAAATATGCCGCTTGTTCACTGATAATATAATAATCTTCTCGTCCAAATATATTACTTATGAATGCTGCTTTTTTAATGGATTTTGCAGCTTCATAGAAATTACGGTTTTTATAATAATAATTCGCTTGCATTATTAGAATGGGAAATCGAAGCCATGCGTTTTCAAGATCTAGGGGGTTATCACCTGAAATCATAGCAGAACATAGGCAATGGAGTGCTTGTCGGAAATCTTTTGGATGGAGATTTACGAATGTTTCATAATCGGGAAATCTTATCCAAGATTCTTCCAACAATTCTGTTGTTGAAAACGATAGAATGCCATCTTCATTATAATACATTAAAATGGTAGGAATATCTCTTTTAATCTTTTTGAAAATGTCTAATATAATTTGAAATAATTCTCTTTCTTGCTTATCCAAAGGATTCATAAAGTATATTATCCCATCCACACTGGGTATAATCTCATCAAAGTTAGCAGTTTCACTAGTAACCACATCTATTTCTAGATCACAGATATTTTCTAAAACATGAAGTTCTCGGTTCCATTTTACAAATGTTTCTTTATCTTTTCCCATATCATTTAGGGCTGTTGACACATAGGGTAAAGAAAGATCAGAGTTACCCAACATTAAGATTTTGAAAATATATCTCATATTAATTATTTAAAAATGTTTTTCCTTTATGATTTCTTTACTACTATAAGATATAGTATGAAATATTAAAGAATATTTTTATTTCAAGAAAACCTTTTAAATACATAATATTGTGAGGAATAGACAGTTATGGACTACGTGGAAAGGAATTATGAGATTTTAGAGCAAAAAATGATTGAGAGTATGGAAAATGCTCTAGAATTTGGACGGGAACTTATAGATTCCGAACTTGATGCTGGATTTTTTAACGCTCTTGTCAAACCTGTATTAAAGACTTTTTATGATTATTGGTGTGATAAGGACGCGCGGACTGGAACTAAAAAACAGATAAAAGTTACATTGGACATTGCCAAGAAAATGATTGAGAATGGTGCGGATCAAAAATTTGATAAATTAATTGATGAAAATTTTCAAGAATATCTTAGTGGGGATCAAACCTATATTTATTGTAGCAAGAACCATAAGAATTTTGGAAGATTAAAAGAAATTACACGAAAATGTTTTGTCTCACAAGTGAAGGATGCGATACGGTTTCTTAAAGTGGAAAAGAACGTCAAATCTTACAATGAATTAACTCGCGCTGTATTTGAAACAAAAAAAGAGGCATACGATTCTTTATCCCGGCAATTGGACTTTAATGATGAGGGTATTAAAATTGTTGAGGAAGATCCTTCCATCCTCACTGTTCCAACGGGAAAAAAAATAATATTAAAAATTCTACGAAAAGGTTTTGAGGAAACTAAACGAGAATTAATTATGCGTTTGGACAATATATATAGCTGATATTCATTGAATTGAATTATTAGTTATAATTTTACTGAATCATGAATGTTGATCATAATAGACAAGATGATATCAATGAGGGAAAACCTACCAGTACTCCAGAAAATAGCTTAACTAAGAAAATTTTTCTGAACCTTCTCATGGGAATGTTCTTTCTTATGGTATATTTCTATTTTTCTCAAAGTTTTGGATCAATCTCCACATCGTTCATTAAAAATCCCGAATTATCAATTCAATTCGGAACTACTTTATTAATATTCACATTTCTTTCAGTATTAGCAGGACCCATACGTGCGACGATTTTGGGATTCTTGGGTGAATTTGTTTACCAGCTTTCTTTTTACGAGAGCCTCAGAATAGAATGGTGTATAATTGTGGCATTAATAGGATTAACTGTGAGTATTTACAAATATGAGCCCCTAAAATATAGAGATGGGATAAAAGTATATTATACGTTTTTGGCGTTGATGATTTCCACAGTAGTGATCAGTATTTTGATTGGAATAGTACAGTTTTTCATATCTCCCTCAATAAACTTGGAAATAATTATCGGAGATTATGGATTCAATTATTTTATGCAAGCTCTTCTTTCCATCGTGTTTATTGTCCCCTTTCTTCTATTATTGTATGATCGATTATTAGCGAAGAAAGAACGTCATATTTATCATTTATTTCTTACTCATCATCCAATATATCAGAGTGATCATACTTTCTTTCTAAAGTTTGGCAGAACCTATATATATTTTTGTTCACGTTGTTCCGGGGCTATACTCGGAGGAATACTTACAGCATTCTTCACAGATATACTCCACGAAGCAATTGGATTTAATATCAGCCCCGAATTAGCAGTTTGGTTATGTATTCTTTTACCAATCCCTGGAATATTAGATTGGGGCACACAGCGATTATTATACCGTAAAAGTACCACTGAATCTAGATTATTTACGGGTTTTATAATCGGAGTCGCTCTTTACTTTCTAGCATTCACCGATCAATATTATTTCTTCATGCTTTTTCTTGTAATTTTTTATTTTTCGTTGGTAGGAATTCTCATGTGGTTGGGTCAAAAAAGAGCACTGAAACAAGAAGAAGAGGCGGAGGATAATATTCCTTCTATTGAAGAGGATCAATATGAGTAATGTAATATTTATTCATGGATTAGAAAGTTCTGGACATGGATTTAAAGGGAATTTATTTCGAGAAAGGATTCCCGGATGTTTCACACCTGATTTAAAAGAATACTCTCCCCAAATTCCTTATCAGGAATTATTAAAGGAAAGAATGACTCAATTGAATGAAATTCTTGAAACGAAAAATGAGTGGAAGATTATAGCATCTTCATTTGGTGGACTAATGGCAGCTCTTTTTACTTTGCAACATCCAAATAAAGTTGATTTACTTATTTTATTAGCACCTCTTCTTGCTGTTCCAGAATTGAATCCATCAAAATTCGATAAAATTGATATTCCAGTCATTGTATACCATGGTAAGAATGATGGAGTAATTTCTATAAAGCCTACCAAGAAACGGGCGAATAAATTATTTACCAATCTTTCTTATAATCTCGTGGATGATGATCACATGCTTCATCCCACTGTAGAGAATTTGAATTGGAAAGAATTACTGAATATGGAGAAAGGTTGAATAAGGTCTTAGATATATCTTCAAAGGATTTCTTGGCTTAATTCATAATCCTTTTAGAAGTTCAGAAAAATTAGGCTCTTTAAATATAGAATTATATTGCTTTAACAAGTCAATGTTAGCGATGTGGATTTTCTTTCCTTCATTATTTTTAGATGATTTAATTAAATCCATCTTTTTCATTTTATTAAGGTGATAATTAATGGTTCCGGGATAAACATCTAAATTCTCTGCGATTGTAGAAATGGCAATTGATTCATCCCTAAATAACTCTTCAATAATTTGCGGAATGAGAGGATTTAAGAATAGGGCCTTAAATTTATCATAATTTTCTGGAACGTCTTTTAGAAAATAATGAAGAGTCTTTCCAATTTTTTTAGACCTGATCAGTTCGAAGTTTTCAAGAGTCATTATATGCTTTAGAAACGGTGTTCGTGTAATTCCTAATTCCTCTTCAATTTTCTCGTCTCTCGCATGGATACCAGGATTTTCTCCTATAAAATCTAATATTGCAGAGAGTTTATCATTTGATAAAATTTCCAATTTCGTTCTCCGCTCGTTCGTGACAATCCAATTTTTTTCTTCTAAACTCCTAATTGCCAAGAAAAGATCCTCTTTGCTATATCCCTTGTTATAGGCAAGTTTTGCTATGCAGGTTGCGTATAATTTTTCAATGATGGGATATTTTTGAATTTTTGCTTGGGATTCCACTTCAAATTCTGTATCATATCGTTTTAACTTGAGAATGTCCTCAGCTACTTCCAGAACGTCTTTCTCAATCTCAGAGAGTTCGACTACAAGCTTTTTCTTCTCTTTAGAGACCAAAGGAGTGAAATCTGTTTCTCGGAAAGAACTTTCCTCCAGTACAGTTCCATCCTTATGTTCCTTAGTATCTCTCCTTCTCTCTAGCGACATTTTTTTTAGGATCACGCATATTTTTCTAAAAATTGGATAAATTCTATTTGTTCTTCAGAATCCATATATTTAAGCTGTTTAGCGATTTTTTCATAATTTTCTGGTTTTACATTAGGAAGTTTTCTAATCTTGTCAATTAATTTTTGTGGAATCCTTTCTTGATAAAGAGTGATAATAGCTTCAATATATTTTATTTGTTGCTCCTTTGTTAAGAAGGCCAATTCTCTGAGAAGTTCTTGCTTTTCCTTTTTAGGGATCTTTAAATCAATAATTCTTTCTCGAATATCTTTCGAAAGTACTGCAAATATTTTTGCAAAATATTCTTTCACAAGTTTTTTATCTTTCTCATTCTTTACGGGCAGAAGTGACTCATGTAATTTGGTCTCAATTTCCTCTTCCTTATATTTTGAAATCTCTGATTCTCTGATTTTTTTCTCTTCCAATTCTTCCTTTTTTATTTTTGTAATTTCCTTTTTAACTTGTTCCTTTTTGTCTTCAGCTATTTCAACTTTTTCGGGCTTTTTAACCGATTCTATTTCTTGTAGTTTTGGTTTTGGTGTTATTTCTTCCTTTTGTTGGGGGACGAGTTTTGCTGGTTCTTGCTCTTGGGGTGTTTCTCTTTTCAATTGGAGCTCTTCTTTTTTATATCCTTCAGGCTTAGCAAGATATAATATAAATATAAGAATTCCTTTTAGCAAGATAAATATCCCAGCGGAAAAAAACATCACGCTAAGAACTCCTAAAATAAAGGTTCTCACGCCATCCGTAACTTCAAAGGATTGTTTATATTTTATCTTATTTTTTAAACGATAATCTATGATCAAGGGAATAATCGCTAAAAGTAGAAACACACCATATACGATGAGATGAGGTAAAATCTTCGTAATATTGGAGGGGGAGATATACAGTAAATATAAGCCGAATGGCTCTCCTTGTATCTCAATTCCACCCCCAAATAAAGCAGCGAATACAAAAATTATTATAATAAAACCAGCTTTGGAAGAGAAATGGTTCAGTGAATTTTTCGCCAGTAATCCGATATCGTATGCATTTTCCCCTGTATTTTTCCTATTCAGGATTACAAATAGTATTAATAATATTCCTTTAAGTAATAGGAATGCTCCAGAGCCGTAAATTATGCATCCTAATATACCAATACAAAATCCATCAAGAAAAATATCTCCATAATTACCTTCTTGGATATGTTTTGAAATATATCGTTTATCTATTGCAGTAATTATAATACCTGTAATGCCGAGGAGTGATTGACGAATGAGTATTAGCATCCAATCATCTAGATTCCAGATTATTTCCAATATCATTGCAAAAGCTACAAGTGCTCCAATTAAGCTGATAATATAGGTAAATTTATTGAGATTTTGAATTGTTTTATTTAAGGAGGAGTAGGTTTTGGGTTTTTTAAGTGGTTTTGTAAAACTTCTGGGATAAGATCTCTTTTCAGGAGCTTCAAATTGTCTCTGAGTAAAACTTTTCCCTTCTAAACTAAACGGTTTGCCACATCGTTCGCAAAAAACTTGAGTTCCATCATCAATCAACTGCGATAATTCATCTGGGAAAACAAACCCGCACTCTGAGCATACAAAGACTTTTTTCTTAGACATATATCACACTGACTTATATGTTTTATTTGTTTTTTATAGTTTATTTTTTTTTTGTTATTTTTGCAAATTGGCTACTAATAGATTTATTATTCTATATAATTCTTATTCAACTCTTTTTTGTAATTGATGTACAAAACAGTTCAGCAATTTAAAAATAACATTCTCTATGATAAATGTTGGTTTTAATAATAAAAAATAAAATGGAGTCCAATATTTTCATATCATATTTATTAAAATTAGTTAAAGGTCAATCTCGATATCTTTTATAATAATACATGGAGATATGAATAAATGAAATTCTCCGTTTTTTATAATAAATTCTTAATTTGGGGAAGGGATTCTACCAATGTTTGAATTGCCCTGTCTATTCCATTTTCCATTTCTGGGTGGATCTCATTCGTTTCTAAGAGATCATATTCGGTTCCGGGAAGATCGGAAACTGCTAAAATCGCGCTTGTTTTGAGATTATATTGTTTTCCCAATAAAAACATAACACTTGATTCCATATCAATCACCTCAACATTTATCGCTCTCATTGCGTTTAGAAAATCGGTAGTCTCACAGAAAAGGGCATCGGTCGTCCATAGATCAACTTTTTTAATATGGTTTGGGTATAATTCTCTTCCCTTTTTGAGTAGAGTATTAGACAATTCTTCTTGAGGTGCCGTAATAAATATTTCATGACTACCGGCGATTAAATTTTGAAATCTACTTATGGGATTTGAAACAGAGCCAAAACGAGTTGACAATCCGGGAAATTTTAGTATATATTGAGGAGAAGTTCCATCACCGCAATATGTAGCATTTGGAATGATAATGTTTCCGATATCTATATTAGAACTTAACCCAGAAACACCCCCGCAAAAGTCTATACGAATTATCTTTTTTGCTTTCGTTCTTCTCAGACTTTCAATCATAATGGCCATATTTGGAGCGCCTACATGACATTGAATAATACTCACTCTTATCCCATTAATAATCCCATTATAGACTTTCCCTTGTTTATTTTTCCCGTCTAATTTATTTACCATCTTTTTCATTACAGCCTTGACTGTTGGAAGAATGACGATATCATTCACATTATCTGGTTTTGTTTCCAGGAACATTCGAACAATTTTTTCATCAACGTCGATAAATTTCAATCCTAAATTCAATAGCTCAGATTTAATTCTGTTTATCATATTAAACCAATTTGTTATTTTTTATAAGTTAGATTCTATTTATATCTACACTTATAATTCTAAATTGAAATCCTTATTATTTTTAGTTTTTTATTGTTAATAAGGATAAATGAGATTTATGTGATTTGGTTATATGAAAAATCGGTATATCAAGGACAATACAATTACAAATGAGTTTGTTGAAACCTATACAAAATCAACTTACAGAATAATTGGCGATCATAAGCATACCGCGATTAAGCCGTGCCATTGGTTAGAACAAAAATTAATGACTGGCAGATCAAATCGCAATTGCTATAAAGAAGTTTTTGGAGTCGAGAGTCATAGATGTCTTCAAAACACTCCATCGTTACCCTTCTGCAACCATCAATGCGTATTTTGCTGGAGGGATATCGAGCAGGGATCAATAGGAAGTGAGTTTTTAGTAGAACCCGATGATCCCGAAGACTTAGTAGAGGAAATGTTTCGTCATCAACAAGATATAATTAAAAATCATTTACCCCTGAAAAGATATCTCGATAACTATGAGATTATGATTGATCTTATATACTATATGCTTCTCCATGATGGATTACATAGTATTGATTCCCTCAGCACCCACATCCATGTAAGTAAGAATAAAATTACGCGAGCATTAAATCTCCTTAAAAATCAAGGTTTCATCACCCCAATAGGCACAGATTTGAGTCATTATGAGTTGAATTATGAAATAAAAAATTCATTAGAGACGAAAGATGAAGCTGAACTTTTAATAAAAAGAGAACTAACAAGCCCAGATGACATCATGCGAGCACATTCAGAAGCTTTATACCCTAATCATGCGGCAATATCATTAGATGGAGAACCTCTCTTATACCCTCGAATTTCAGAGCTAGTCCATGAATTTAAAAAACGGAACATGACTACTTTTGTTGTGACTAATGGAACTCTTCCGCAAAGAATCGAAAAATTATCTCCCCTTCCTTCTCAATTATATATCACCCTGCCCGCGCCAAATGAAAAAGTATACAAAAAAACTTGTAGACCTATGATTAAAAATGGATGGGAAAATATTATGGAGAGCATAAAATTAGTTGATTCGCTTTCTACCAGAACCCTAATACGTTTAACCGCAGTTCAAAACCTTAATATTGATGGATATTTGGATGAATACATCAGTCTAATTGAAAAAGCGAATCCAAATTTCTTTGAAATAAAAGGATTTACCTTACAAGCCAAGGCACTAGATATCAATAAAAGATTAAAGAGCGAAAAACCAGTTCAAGAATTTTTTCCAGATTACCAAAATCTCAAACAATTGGCGGAAGAATTCGAGAAAAAGAGCGGCTTTCCTATAATATATACAAATGAGGTAAGTCGAGACTTTTTATTCGCTGTGGATTGGAACAAAAATAGAGATCCTCAAATTAAGAGACCTTAATTCTATATTATTGATTCAAAAATGTTTTCATAAAACTTTCTCCATTATCAATTAATCCATACTCTCCATTTTTTCCGCTTAATTCTGAAAATGGTCTTTTAGTATTATGTTTATACTGTGGATTATAAATAGCAAACGGAACGGGTTCAGGTGAATGGGTTCGTATCTCACATGGGGTAGGATGATCTGGTAAAACACCAATAACCAATTCATTGCTAAATTCGGCTTCTGCTCGAAGAAGTGGACCCATAACCTTTTCATCAAAATCTTTTAAGGCAGCTATTTTCTTTTGCGGCACACCTGTATGCCCCATCTCATCAATAGCTTCAATATGTAAATAGACAAAATCTTTTTCCTTCAGTTCCTTTATAGCCGCATCTACTTTTCCCGCATAATTCGTATCTGGAAGTCCGGTTGCTCCTTCCACATGTACGGGTTTTAGGCCCGCTGCGATCCCCAACCCAAATACTAAATCGACCGCAGAAATTACTGAACCATTAAGGCCATATTTCACATAAAAAGGCTCGATTGTTGGTTTTTTGCCTCCACTCCATGGCCAAATATTCGATGCGATGTTCTTTCCGATTTCTTTTCTATTTTGGTTTATATTATGAGGAACTAATAATGAATTACTTTTTTCTATCAATTCAATTATTTTTTCTGCAGTTTTTTGGGCTCTTTTATTCTTATAATTAGAAGGTTTTGGAAGATGTTCTTTATATGGTTCATCCAGAACATCATGAGGGGGAGTAGTGAGAATCTTTTCAGAAAATAAAGTTCCATTTAGTTTTAATATGTGTCTGTATTGTACACCAGGATAAAAATTGATACCATCTTCTGCTAAATGGTTTTGTAGAAATTGTATTAACTCTTGACCTTCAGGGGTGGAGATATGCCCCGAAGAATAATCTTTAATTAAATCATCCTCGATAGTTATCAAATTGCATCTAAAAGCTATATCAGTATCATTCAAGGGAACATTGGCACTCAGTGCTTCTAATGGGCCCCTTCCTGTGAGATCCTTTTCTGGATTATATCCCATTATTGTCATATTGGCACATTCACTACCTGGGTTCATTCCTTCGGGGATTGTCCTAAGTAATCCCATTTTCCCCTGGGAGGCGATCCAATCCAAATTAGGAGTGTGAGTTGCTTCAAAGATTGTTTTATTACCCAGAGAGTCGATAGACCAATCTGCCGCTCCGTCACATATTATTATTAAATATTTCATTGATTAGTTCCAATTAATGATTATTTAGAATTTTAATTATATTTCCTATGTATTCCTTTTTTCATAAAATATCTTTCGAAAATAGAGTTCCTAATAGTTATTTATCTTGAGCTTCTTGATAATTTCTTAAGACATAATAGAGCGCATTCTTTAAATCTCCTAAATTCACTCTTTTCAATGCGGAAAATTCTAAATATGGTAAAGCTTGCGCATAATCATATTCGAAATCGTCTAAATGCACAAGATTCAATCCATATTGTCTTGCTGTGTTAACAAAATAAGTTATAATTCTTCTTTTATCAAAGACCGATACTTTGTCAATTTTATTGATTAATACTATTAAGGGGATAGAGAATTCCAGTAAAAATGTAATCAATTCAAAGCTCAAAGGAATTGTCTGGCTCTTTTTATAAAAATATTTCTCAAGCTCATCCTCAATCCTTAAGATATTGATAACCACTAATCCCAAAAAATATTTTGTATGGTGTTTTTCGATATGCGAAATAATCTGTTTCTTAATATGTTCCTCTCGTCGATGACTGCTCTTTTTGGCAAATCCAAATCCCGGTAGATCTACTATTTCGAACTGCATATCATCCTGGTGGATCGGTTTGATCAGTAAGGTGCTTCCAGGAGTCTTTCCGATTTTACCTTTATATTCACTGGGGTTTGACAATAGAAGTTTTGTAATTGTACTTTTACCTGTATTGGCATTCCCGATGATTAATAATCGAGGGTGTGTAATGTGAGCCATAATTGGCAACTCTTTTTTTAATATATAGGGTAGGGAATCAATAATACGAAATAAAATTTGGCACTTTATAGACGTTAAATAAATAGAGTATATAAAAAAATAATATAATTTTTTATTCCCTTCAGTCTCTAGCACGCACTCGATATAAAAGAATAAAAAATACGGCGGCCATCACAGAGGTGATCTTATGGAGTGCATACAAGACATCATAAACAATTCCTACCACTAAGATAGCTGAAGCGCCGCCAGTTATCAGTGAAAATATTAAAAATATCGCTAAACTGGCCATAATTTTTTTTTCTTTTTCATTCATATTATCACTTCCTTATTTGTTTTTGAATTATTTTTAATTATATCCGATACTTTTACATCAGGATGATGATATCGTTTATTATAAGCGACAATTTCTCCATAAATCGCCTCATTAGGACACCATTCATAGCAGGCATAACAAGTCTCACATTTATGAAGCCATGTTGGTTCATTATTCACGATTTTAATATTTTCAACTGGACACACTTGAGCACATATTCCACAGCCAATACAGTTATGGTTTAATTGAAAACTTTTATCAGCACTATGAATGAGATCTTCGAAAGAAAAATTATCTTTATTTTCACGTTTATCATCTGATAATTGCGCAAGATTTTCATATCTTACTCGAAACATATATCGAGAAAGAGGTTGTATGACTTTGGAGAGATATCTTCTTAATCGCCCTGGAGTTTCATATATATCCTTATCTCTATTAAGAATATGCTCGGTTATATTCCTTACTTTTTCTTTACATTTCTCATAAACTTTTTGTTGTTCATGTGAATCTTTTTGTAGTTCTTTTTTATCATCCACTTCTTTATGAAACAAAGTCATTCTTAGTTTGGTTCCCACAGAATAAGGTACCGTGGTCTTTATAGTAATACCAATTGCCAAATGCTGACCTTTCTGTTGAAGTGTTTCTCTCAGATTTTCAATTGTGTACCCAGGAGCCCCAGAATGAGTACAGACGGCAAAAATATACTTAGCTCCTTGACAAACTAATTTATCTAGGAATCTTTGAACTATGAGGGGGATCCCTCCATTATTCGAATAATAGACCGGGAAAACTAATCCAATTGTATCTGCATCCGGCTTAATACTTACCTCATCTTTTAGAGATGGGATTGATATAACCACCCCATTAATTTCTTCAGCAATATCTATCGCAATTACTAGTGAACTGCCCGTTGCTGTAAAATAATATATAATTGGTCTCATAATGTTTACCTCCAAAACGCTAAACCTTTTTTTCTCCAATCATATCAAACATAAATTCAATATGGCGGGAAATTTTTTGTTTTAGCTTATCAATTAATAGATCAAAATTACTTTCATCATAATTAAGGAGAAAGGTCTCAAAAAAAAGATAGAGAAAATAATTGAAAAACTCTTTAGCCAAGTGATTGGCTTCATAATCAATGATTAAATTCTTATCAATCATAGTTTGGAACATTTTTGTCCAAAACTCATAAGAAGGCTTGATATATTGATATTTAAAGAAATTCAGAAACTTCTCATTTCGAAAGAGCTCAATACACATAAGTCGTATAATCTTACGAATATGAGGAACCTTAGTTTGTTCTATAAGGGGAAGAATGGCTTTATTGAATAGCTCCTTGGGTTTATAATTATCTCCTAATTGCTCTATTGGAAGAATATCGGGATTATACCGAAATTCATCAATAAGAAGCTCGATGATGGCATCCATGATATCTTCCTTTTTATCATAGTGGCTATAGATAGTACTATTTCGGATCCCCACCTCTCTTGCAATATCTCTTATGGATACATCCTTAAAACCTTTAATCGCAAAGAGATCTAATGCTTCATCTCTAATCCGTTCTTTGGTATCCTTCGTGAATTTTGTTTCATTTTCCACTTTTTTTTGATTCTCTGACATTTTAATCCTCTCTAGGTAGATTTTTTTTTTACGTGAAAGTAATTTCTCAGTTAAAAAGACTAAATTAATTTTAGTATTTAAACTTGCCTACCGGTCGCTCGGTAGTCAAATGAAAACGGGTATTTAAAACCGTTGAATGCAAATGAATTGGGATTTATAGCTTGTAAGTATATCGAATGGTTTTAATATAGTAGGATTAATAATTAGGTTATACATCGAACATATAGGCATGCGTAAGCTATTTATTCAAAATTGAAATGATGGAATTAATAAAAATAATAAAAATAAAGAAAAATAGAAAATTAAGGTTATTTAACAATTTGGTCTCTTAAATACATATTAACCGTCTCGTATTCGGACAGAATGCCGTGTTGAAACTTATGTCTCGCCTTTTCTAAGCATTCCGGACAAATTGCTAAATTTAACTCGTTTTTGAATTCTTTCTCACAATCTAAACAAAGGTGGTACTCGTCTAATGTTAACACTTTCAAATACCTTTAATACTAATTATGTTACGAAAAGTAGTATGAAGATGTTTAAATAAAGGGAGGGAGCATAAATTTTTTAAATAATTCGTGAAATTGACCAAGGAAGGAATGTGAAGGCTTTAGAATTCAGAAAAATCCTCTTCTAAAAATTCTCGGAACATTCGCTTTTTTTTCTCCTCTTCAATTTGCGGTTTCGTAATTATGGGTTCACCCGCCTGTTCAAGTAACTGTTTGATAGAATCAATATCATAATTGATCTTAAATGACCCTCCAGTTACGTAGCGAACGACTTGTTCTTGATTTATCTTTAAACGCAGGATATAACCTAACCCAAAATAAAATTGGTGCTCTGGGATTGGGTCTATTGGGCTCTTACTTGTATCATCTTTAAGCATTTCATAAAGAATGTTTTTACTGGCTGTATGATCTTCAACTTCGAACGCAAGATAATAGAGTGCATGATACCAAATTTTATCTCGCTTGTCTTGGATATATTCTAGAAAATCCTCCTCGGTAATAAGCTCCCGCTGATCCTCTTCCTCCCTTTTTTCCCGAAGTTCTGCTTGTATACGTTTTTCAATATCGTCAGAAAGAGATGAACTGGCTTTTTGAGATTCGGGTTTTTCTTCCGATAATGTTTCTTCTTGTTTTACCGCATCAACAGCTTGTTTCATCTGCATTAACTCCTCCAAATCCATTTTTCCAAGATCAGAGAAGTCTACCAGCATCTCTTCTTTCGCTTCTAATGTGTCTTGAACCTCATCAGCGGCTTGCATTTCCTCTATAATTTCAGGAGTTTCTCCACTCTCCTCAACTTCTTTAACTTGAGAGATTGCTTTTTTCATATCTTCAATCTCTTCCATATCTAAATCTTCCAAATCAGAATAATCAGACTGGAGCTGCGCAATCTCATTCAGATACGCTTGATAGTCATCATTTTCTTCCTCTGTGATGTTCTTATTTTTCTCTTCTTCAGCCATAGCTATCCAACCTATATTGAAGATTCCTTCAAATTTAGATTATTTATCTACACTTCATTATTATTATAAAAATATAATAATTAAAATTATTTTGACCATTTATCATGATAAGCTATGGAAAAAATTACCTTAGATAAATATAAAGGAATAATCTTCGATTTAGATGGGGTTATTTATGATATAACTGATGCCATTAAAAAGGCAGTGGAGGATGGCGTTGAGAAATATCAACTGGATGTTCTCGTTGACAGCGTACTACAAGAGATCGCGCATTTAATCGAAGAAATTCAACACTATCCCGTCCCAAAAATTATCTTAAATTCCTATGATCTATTGCAAGTTGAGTTTCTACACAATATGAGTTATATGAAAAAATTACGGATTGCTGTATTTTTATTCAACCAGTTCAATGAATACAGGGAAGATGCCACCATTTTTAAGGGAATTGATGAGATCATTGATGAATTACATAAAAAAGATTTAAACTTGGCTATCTTGACAAATAATAAAAGTCAATATGCTGAAGAAATTCTTGAGAAATTCAATCTTTTCGAGTACTTTCCAACGATTGTTGGATTTAATGACGTATCAGAAGTCAAGCCCAGTCCTGAGGGAATTCTTAAAATCATTGAAAAATGGAATATGAACCCTGAGGAGGTAATTTTTATCGGAGATATGACCACCGATGTAGAGGCAGGAAAGGCCGCGGGAGTAACAATGGTCTGCCTCTCAAGCGGTTTAGCTGAAAAAGACGCACTTATGGAGCATAAGCCCGATTATTTAGTGGAAAACACCAATGAACTAAAAGAACTCTTTCAACTCTAATAAAATCTCAATCTAATAAATCTTCAATGTTTTTGTAATTATACCCAAATTCATCCGCAATTGGTTTAGATGTAATTTGTCCTTGGAACACATTGACCGCATCTCGTAAGGATTGAGATTTTCTTAGTATTTCCGAAATATCGTCCTGTGAAACCAATTCTTCTAAATAGGGATATAAATTTTCTGATAGTGCTTGAGTGGATGTTCTTGGATAAGCACCCGGGATATTCGTTACACAATAGTGAATAATACCTTCTTCACTAAATATAGGGTTCTCATGAGAAGTGGGCTTACTTGTTTCTATACAACCTCCTTGATCAATAGCAATATCGACAATCACAGATCCTTTATTCATTGATTTAATCATCTCTCTACTTATTATATGCGGTGCTTTAGAATCGGGAATATAAACTGACCCAATTAATATATCAGCTTCACTTATGTAATTTCGTAGATTTTGTTTATTAGATTTTAAAATTGAGATCCCTTTAGGCATGATCTCACTCAAGTAGCGAACGCGATTCATATTTTTCTCAAGAATAGTAACATGAGCCCCTAGGCCATAAGCTGACATAGCAGCATTATATCCTGCAGTACCTCCTCCAATTATTACCACATTTCCCCTATAGACGCCCGAGGATCCCCCTAATAATACTCCTGATCCTCCATGATGGGGAGAGAGCAAATATGATGCTACAATTATGGACATTTTTCCTGCAATTTCTGACATAGGTTCAAGTATTGGTGCTTCACCTCTCACTCTTACTGATTCAAAAGCTATTGCCGTGGATTTACCGTCTATAAATGCCTTTGTTAACTCATAGTTTGCCGCCAGGTGGAGAAATGAAAAGATGACAGTTCCGGGATTAAAATATGTGAGTTCCATTTTCACAGGTTCTTTCACCTTTACTATTATCTCAGAATCCTCATAAACACTTTTTTTAGATTGTAGAATTCTCGCACCAAGATTTTCATAATCATCATTGGAAAATCCCGCAATCATTCCAGCATCATTTTCAATTAGGACAGTGTGTCCATCATTGATCAATCCTTCTACATTTGCTGGGGTTAAGGCTACTCTCCCTTCTCCTTTTTTAATTTCTTTAGGTATGCCTATTTTCAAATGAATATAGCCTCTTGAAATAATCTATAATTTATATAAAATTTTTGCGGTTTTTATTTTTAGATATAACTAATGGTTTTTGTGATTCCATAGAGAATGGGAACAGCATCCCGCCGGAAACTTAAAAAATTTAGATATAGATTTGGTGCTGTAATGGAAATAAATACTATAATTTAAGAAAACAGAGAAGATAAAATAAAATAGAAAAGATAATGTATTCTTAACTACGTCTATAGAGAAATCTCTCCCACGAGGTTACATTTGGAAGTTCGACCTTGGCGCCCTTTCGCTTCCGAATGTCTAAGATGAGCTCCTCCTCTAAACTTCTGGGAACCTGCTCAAATCCGTAGAATTCATATCCGAAGAAGGCACGTCCTTGTGTAGAACTCCGAATTTCGTCCGCAATTCCGATTGTCTCGCTGGCGGGCAGGAGACCATCAATCACCACGTATTCTCCTTGGGGTTGTACATTATTCACACGTCCGCGATGCTTGTTAATAATCGCTAATACACCCGCTTCCGAACCTTGTGGTGTCTTAATATCGATTTTCTGAACTGGTTCATATAAATGTGGGTCTGCGTCAATCATCGCTAAGGATAATGCGGCAAATGTCATACTTGCGATTTGGTTATAGCCCGTGTGTGCGGGATCTTCGTGGATGGTCATATCCGTAAATACCGCTTTAATGCCCATTGCTGGTTCTTTAGCTAATACACATGAATCAATCCAGTCTCTAAATGCAGCCGTCAAGTAGGATTTTACCCGATCAAATCTCTGGAGACCTTTCGTACCATTGACTAATACGTTTCCTTTATATACATCGACGACGCGTTTCGCTTCCTTAGAATCCCAGTCTGCCTCTTCACGCAAAATTACGGCACGCTCTTTATCATTCATCAAATCGGTAATTTTTCCCGCTTCCAGTAATTTTTCTGTATCCTCATCCAATGGTTCGAGAAATAATTGTAGTCGATTATGGGCGTTCGAGGATTTAGTGTGGAATTCTCTGCTTCTTTTCTTGATCTTTTCACGATAGACAATGATCGGTTCGCCGATGTCGATCTGGACTTGGTTGTTGATCCGCTTCGTCAAAATGTCTATTTGGAGCGGGTCAATTCCCGAAAGAATGTATTCTTTGCTTTCCTTATCTAATCGAAATTCAGCAGTCGGGTCGGCCATAAGCCATTTCTTTACGACTTGCCCCAACTTAGCAAGGTCTTGAGGGTCTTTAGGTTTGATGCTTCGAGACACCACCGCTTCACACGCATAACTAATACTTTCGAAGGATGGTACCGCAGATGCATCCTCTTTGCTGTCGGGAGCATCCTCCGCGGCGATGAAAGATTCACCGGAGGGACAAATGAACCCATAAAGAGCAAAAAGATTTCCCGCAGGGACGCGATCGATATCTAAAATATCCGTAATTTCCATTACTCCCAAACGTTTAATTCTCTGTGTTTTTCGCTGATTGACCAAATAGATCTCGTCGGTTGAGTCTAAGGTTCCGGAAAACACCCGTCCGATAAGTGTCGCGCGATAATTTTGCTTAGGATCAAGGAAGATCTTTGTAATCATCCCGGACAAGGGTCCATTTGGATCGCTTTTTACTAACGCTTCTCCTAATTCTGATTCAATATCGCCGGACCAAATCTTCGGAATTCGGTATTTCGAGGCGGTGACTGGATCAGGAATATGATCCACAACCATTCTCAGCATAGGCTCATCCAGTGGTAAATTTTTTCGAAGCCACGGGATATCTCCCTCATTATATTTTTCAAATACCTTTAAGGGAGTATAATCATGTTCTTTAAGGATTTCATAGGTGAAACCCCATCCGTGTTTTGCTGATCCTACAGCTACAGAGTTCTGTGCAAATTCCACACCCCAATCCGACCATTCCGGTCGCACTTTTTTGATTAAATTATTCACTTGTTTGGTAATTTCATCAATTCTTTGGTATGTTTCTTCGGGGCTTAGTTTCAACTCACTAATTAATCTATCAACTTTATTAATAAATAATACGGGCTTACAAAGCTCGTTCCCAACGGCTAATCTGATGTTGGTTTCTGTCTGTGTCATGACACCTTCAAGAGCATCGACCAAAATAATACACCCATCAGAACCTCGTAATGCTCTGGACACTTCTCCGGTAAATGAGATATGACCCGGTGTGTCGTTAATCTGAAAGATATATTCTTCTTCATCATCGGGCTCTCGTGGGTCATTAAATGAGAGGAGAACTACGCTTGTAAAGATGGTAATTCCGCGTGCTTGCTCTTCCTCATCAGAATCGGTCATCTGTAATTGACCTGCATCTTCTTCGCGCATTAGACCTGCTCTTCGCATCAGATAATCGGATGCGGTAGTCTTGCCGTGGTCGATGTGCGCAACGATCGAGAAGATTCTCTTCTTTTCATAAGAGCCTGTGGTGATCTCCTTCGCGATAGTCTCAGGGTTCTTAATTTTCACCATAATTACTTCACAATCTAATACTAATAATTTTTAAAATTTAGTTTATTCAAATCGAAAATAAAATTTCGTACTTGATGTAGTAAATATACAAAACCATAAAAATTTTATGGATAACTTAGAAAGAAATTAGAGGGATGGCGTCAAGGATGGAGTTTTTTAGTCAGTTTTAGCTATAATGCCATTCTTAGAGATTATTTATTGAGTATCTATAACCTAGCAAGTTAGTTTCATATAACGCAAAAGATCAGATTACTAAAATTTAGAAATTCACGATTGTAATTTTCATAGGATTATTGCTTCATCCATGTGTGCACATTATGACTTAATATTCTGTCATTTATAGCTATGAAAATTTCTTAAGTAGTTTTGGAAAGCATTCAATATTAGAGAGTCTATTAAAATGCAGATCAAATGTATAGATTTTTTGGATATTTTTTTCTCATTAAAAGATAGGCAAATGTGTCATTGGCATCCATATTAAATTCTCTCATTTTCTCAACTAATTTAATTTATATCAGATTTGTCATCTTGAAATTTTCATTGTATAATGTTATTACATTATAATTCAATGTAAAACTCATGGGAAATCTTTCATGAATTGGGAAATTTCTCATCGATCCCAAATTCTAAGGCTACACTAATAATGATTATTTTAAGATGGTGTGATAAAGAAATCCAAGTCCATGAGGAGTTGCTTTCCATCCAGTGCTGGTATTCATGAGAAAAAACATTTCTCTGAGCATCGACAGATGATAATTCAATTTTTCGTCGTCTAATTGAAAATGCTCTTTCAATTCATCAAAGGAGCGTGCATGAATATCAATAAATTTGAGAATCTCCCGTCGCATTTCATTCGTCATAACGGAATAGAGATGATCATGCTCTTTCTTTGTATCAATATGCTCTGTTTTCTTTAAATATTCATCCATTTCCTCTTTATTTAAGATACATTTATCTAATATATCATGGCTTCCTACAAATGTAGAATGGTAAATATCATCATCCTCTTTCATATAGAATGATAAGAAAATGGTGTTTATAATTCTTATAGAAAAATCTATGGTCAGATATCCAAAATGTGTGAAAAGAATTTCACTACATTTACAAGGTTATTGCTTATATCATTTATGTTAATATTGGAAAAGATTTATCAAAAGAACTAAACACGCGATTACATTCTGCTCTGTTTATTAATTATTATTGGATAAAAAAAGAAAGGAATGAAAAGGTAAAACAAAAGATTTTAAAACTCCTTATTTTTCAGTTTTACACGATTATCTCAAGATTGTATGATATAAGAAGCCGAGGCCTCGTGGACTTGCTTTCCGACCGCTTTTCGAGTTCATAATAAAGAAGACGTCCTCGAGCATAGAGAGATGATAATTCAATTGCTCATCCTCTAAGCGAATCTTATCCTTGATTTCTTTAAAAGAACGAACATTTGTATCGATAATTTTCAGAAGGTTATGTCGGGTTTGATTGGTGATTAGTGAATATAGATGGTCATGTTCCTCCTTCGGATCAATATACTCGATCTTTTGTAAGTATTCATCCATCTCCTCGTTGGTTTATATGCATTTATCCGGGATATTTTGATCTCCCATAAAAGTTGAATGATACGGTTCTTCATCCTCTTTCATAACGAGGGATAAGAAACAGTGATTAATAATTTTAGGTCTTATAATAATTACATATCTAAAAAATTCGAAAAGAATTCCTTTACATTCATTAGGCTCTTCGTATTCAAATCCATAACAAATCTTATTGCCTTAACATCAGCCAATAGCAACCTATCCGCCTTGCGATACAATTTATGGCGAAATTTCATTGATTTGGTTCCCAATTCCTCAAGAGTTGTTTCCACAATAATATAATCGCCAAATCGAGCAGAACCTTCATACGTAATTTCCACATGTTTTACACCCAGTGCAATTTTCTGATGAATCAATTCCTCAACCTTCCGGGAGGTATCCAAAGCATTCATAAAGCTGACAAAACCATCATCAAAATACATCATATAGTTCATAAAATGGACAATTCCCATGGCATCTGTGTCGTTAAAGCGTACTTTAACCACAGTTGAATCATGATGATTGAGAAGATGTTCACTTATATCGCTCATTTATATGATCACCAGATAAATACTTAAAATAGTACTCTGTTAAAAACTTTCTACTTAGAAATTTCCGAAAATTACAATCGAAATTATTAATATTTAGAGTAATTTCTATATTTATAGAAAAATTTAAATATAAATCAATGAAAAGTAAAGAAAAAGTCGATTTATTCTTTGAACGGGCAGAAAACTTCTTAAAAGGAGCCCAAGAGAGATTTGAGGACAGAGATTGGGATCTTGCTTGTTTTATGGCGGAACAATCTGCTCAACTTTATTTGAAAGCATTTATTTTAGAAAAAACCGGAGATTTTCCAAAAACCCATTCAATAAAAGGCCTGTTTGGTACGCTGTACAATTTAACTAAAGATAATCGTTTTAAATATGATAGACAAAAATTGAGGTTTTTAGAAGCAGCCTATTTCAATGCACGTTATTTTACTATTAGTTATGATGAAAAAGACGCAGAAGATGCGTTAAAGATTGTAAAAGAGGTGAAAAAACTTGTTGGAAGCCTTAGAAGTGATAAAGAAAAGAAATGAAATGATTAAAAACAATAAAAAATACTTAAAAAGAATCAACAATAATATTAAGAAAATCTTGCCTGAAGCACAGACCTTCTTATTTGGCAGCATTCTCGAAAATAAACTGGTAGCAGGAAGTGATATTGATATATTAATCATTGCCAAGGTTCCAAAAAGTCAGATGGAACGAGCGGGAATAATCGTGAAAATTGAAAAGGCGGCGAAATTACCTTACGTCCATCCGTTTGATTTCCATCTACTAACTCAAGAAGAATTTGAAGATTGGAACGATATCTATAAGATAAAGATTAAGAAAATAGAAGAATACTTGAATTATGAATGATAGAACTGAGTTGAGTTAATTCATTTTAGAGGAAAACTCTATAATATCCGAGCTAACCATTATTTATTAATCTCTCATATTTTATCCTTTCAAAAAGTCCATTACATTATTCATGACTTCTTTTCTATTACGCAATACAAGGTTATGGCCAAATTTTTCATATAGTTTCAACTCTCCATTCGGGATGCCTTCTGCAGTTTGTGTGACATCTTCAGCAGTATATCCTATATCGTTTGCTCCGCTTAAAACTAACGTAGGCACTTTGATATCCTTTAAGCGATCAATAAAATTCATCTCTCCATCTCCTCGAATTTCATTGAGAAAGTCATTTGGATACTTTATATCTCCTATAAAATTTCTCCCAAACAAGCATATCAATGGATTCATAATAGCTTTCA
The DNA here is from genome assembly GCA_014730295.1 of Promethearchaeota archaeon. The sequence goes on from WJIN01000420.1 coordinate 25,742, forward strand.
AAATTCGGGAGCTATATATCATATCAGTTATCGCTGTCATCGATTTACCGTATTTCGCTTGCTTAAAATAGTCTGCCGCCTTTTGTTCGATTTTCGCTCCTTCTTCGCTTAGTCGATATGCTGTAGAAATGAGTACGAGCTTCTTAATTACATCTGGGTGATCGGCCGCTAAATATTGAGCGATTTGCCCTCCTGTAGAAGTACCCATAATATTTACTGGGGCCATAAATTTTTTGCGTATTAAATCGGCATAATCTTCTGCCATTTGATCAAACAAATACCCTTCGGGTAAATTAGGTCTGCGTCCGATAAGATAATAAGTAAATTCTTCTGTAAGCAATTTCCCTGATTTTATGAATTCCTTTAGCATCATCCCAGACGGGGGTTTATGTATGAAAGATAATGCTTCAATCTCGATGAGGATTTCGGTTTTGTTACCCATACGAGCGTAGGGTAAGCCATTTTCAAAATAACCCGTCTCAATACTGTATTTTTCCTTTAATTTCCTATCTTTGTCTTTTATCAAGGTTTTAAATATCCATTTATGTGTTTTCTTATAATGTCCATAGAATCTAGTCTTTTTAAATTTGTTTTTTGGTGGTAAAATTGATTTTCATACAAATAGTTTTTAATCTCTTTTCTTGAATAAAAAAGTCAATAAAATCGAAAATAAAAAAGTATGGAATTATATTTGATTAATCTTCATATTTAATACCTAATTCTTCTAATCTAGCTTTTTCTTTAGCTTTATGGATTTGAGCTAATTTTTGTTTTGTGCCTTGCCACTCTGGACCTTCTAACGGATACCAATGCATAGCAATAAGACAGATAAAGAGTAAAAGCGCTGGTATAAGCATCCATCCAATAATAATACCTGTTTCTGCCAAGGAATCTTGGTTGCCTACCATGCTTTCAGTGGAAATATAGCCAAATGCACCTATGATTAGTAGGAAAGCGCTCTGAGCAAGATTGATGGCATATTTTGTTACAAAACTATTGACTCCGGCATACATTCCTTCTCGTCGTTCACCAGATACGCTCTCATCGTAGTCAATGACATCTCCATTCATCATAGGAATGAGATAGAGCCCACCACAGAGTCCCATGCCAATCCCAATAAAACCTATCATTGTGGGAATCAAAAATCTTCCTAAGATCAAGATGAGGAAGCATCCAGCAGAAAAGCTTGCCAACATTATTTGCATCGATTTCTTCACACCATAATCATTTCCCTTAATGATAAAGAGATATACACCTACAAATACTCCAACAATCAACATTAAGATCAAGGCGATAAAATTAGTTTCTAATTCATCAGTATAGTAGAAAAGACCGAACATCAAACCGCTCTGGACATATATGATGGTAAAGCTAATAATTTCGAAGATAAGGAAAGATTTATTGGTAAGTGTTTTTTTCAAAGAATCGATAAATGGAACAGGCTCCTCTTGGCGTTGGTGTACTTTTTCTTCGTAGAAAAACGTACTTATAAAGACGATGGCGCCTACTGCAATTCCCAAGATGATATGGAATAGTATATAAAATGTGAGATCTCCACTAGGGCTTGGTTTAAGGGCCGGCAAAATAAACAGAGGGGTTGCCATAGCAAATACACTGAAAATTACCTTCCAAATGAAAATAGTCCCTCTGGCTTTATTTGAAACTGCCATTTCATAGGGCATCACATATAAACTGGTCGCAACTGCAGTATATAAGGTATCATAAAGAAATAAAGTAATGAGAAATTGGAAAAACATTGCCAACTGATTACCTTCTGAACCTGGGATGGGAAGCCAACACAAAATATACGAAAGACCTAGAAGTGGACCACCAAACCGAATATAGGGAATCCTTCGACCGAGCTTATGCCTCGTTCTATCACTAATCGAACCAAAAATTGGGTCATTTATAATATTCCAAAGCCCAAACAGACTTAGTACAATTACGGAATAGATGGGATCCAAACCCCTCGTAGTGGTGAAATAATATGTTAAGGTTCCGCCTCCGATTATTGTTTGAGCAAAGGCTACAATCCCGTCCGCACCGGACACTGAGATTCGGCTTTTTAAGGGAACATATTCTTCTTTCAAATTCTCGTTTTCACTCATAATCAAAATTTTCTATTTTTATAATTATGTAATATAACATAAAATGATATTTAAGTGCTACACATTAGTGTGTAGCAATCAATTAATAACATATTTAGAACCATTAAAATAAACAAGATTTTAATTCAGTACTCTGAACAATAAGGTAATATCATATTTTTCAAGACATATAATGCCTTGCGCCCAGAATTTGTTTTAGCATATTTTGAATTGGATATATTAACGATATCTAAGTTATCTGGAATTCTTTTCTGTATTGTATCCGATAAGAACTCATTAAATCTGTGGTAATCTCTTTTTGTCTCAGTCCATAAATATCCATTTTTTACAAAGTAATTAGGATTTTTCTGTTTAAATTTTCTCATATGTTTTTCTGCTTTCAAGGGAGGACCCCTTCTTTCATAGGTAGGATTTATATGAGGATTTTCGCAATATAGAGCGAGATTATATTCTTTTTTAGGAACTTTGAAAAAGACCTCAAAAAAAATATTTCCAAATCGCTTTTCATGTGAATATTCTTTTTCACCGTGGGTGGCTATAAAATCTCCTAAAGAATACAACTTATCTCGAGTTTCTGTATAGTGAATATCAGAGTTGATATCTTTTGATTCCACGATAAATAATTTTTCTGTTAAATTTGGGGAATCAGTATGCTTAAATAGTGGGATCTCTTCAATTTGAAAAAATTTATTAGAAGGTTTTGATAAAAATTCACGAACTTGAGATTTACAATATCTATAAGCTTTTTCTGAAATTGCAGAGGCGACATTTCTAAACTTATCAATAGGGTCAATGATTATGAAAAAATCATTTTGAAAATGATCGATTTCACTTAGTTCTTCTTTAGATCGTCCATAATAGTCGAGAGGGTTATATTCAAGCGTATTGAAATTTTTAAAAACTCCTAGGAGATCTCCAAAATGATATATCAATAATTCTGCGCTATATCCAATAAAACCTACTCTTCCTAATGCACTTTTATCTCCATAACTATGGCATGCCTTAAAAAATTGCTTCAGAAGTCTTACCTCGTCTTTTTGTACTGCATTTAATTCTTTTTGAACAAATTTACCATGCCAAGGGGATCTATCAACAGCAGTTATAGGTCCATTTTCTCTGATATATTCACGATCTAAATCAAAATAAAGTACTATGTCAATTTGTATCGTGATACCATTTTTTTTATATTTTACTTGCACATAGGGATGTTCTGCATATAGCAGTTTCGGATTTTTAAATTCAGAAGATCCTAAAGATTCAATTATCCAGTTGTTGCAATACCATAAAAATTTTTCTTTTATTTTCTTTTTTAATTTTCGCTTATCTAAATTGTCATATTTTTTTTTAAAGGCCGCGTAATCTAATCCAATAAATAGATCTATGTCGAAATCGTTTCTTAATTGAGTTTGTTTTATCCCCGTCGATCCTTGAGGCTCGATATCTATATAATCTATATTTAACTCCTCTGCTTTTCGACGAATTAGATTTGAAAGTTTCTGGACTATTTTATCTATTAAATCAATTTCTTCATTTGTAGGTTTTATCTGTTCTAAAATTTCCTCAAAAATGTCATCAATTGTGGTCATTTTAATAATCTGAATTAAATATAGCTCATTTTATAGTTTATAGGAAGTTGGGATTAATGTATATAATCTTTATTTAGATAAATCATTTGTTTTCCCTATTAATAAAAACCATAGAAAGTATAGATATATTAATCCAAATTTCTAAAACGCTGAAAATTTATTAGAAAATGATTTAAAAAAGCCTTACATTCCCCACCAAGGATGTTCAACTTCTCTCATAAGTTGAATATATTCTCTCAATGCATCCTTTTGGTCTGTCCTTAGATCGTTTAGAAACTTTGATATTAATTGTCGTACGTGTGATTCAGGGACTTTAACATATAACGTCTCATCTTTATCTATATCGCGCCCTATCTCTATCCCTCTGATTGAAATTGCTACTTCCGCATCTTTCTCCGCTTTATCGATATTTTGTCCCTTATCTTGCAATTGATGAACTCGTCCAACCTTCTTTCCATAATTCGTAATCAATGGTACTTTTGGTTGAACTGTGCCAGCCTCTACGCTTACTCCAAATACTGCGGGATCAGAGTTACGAAAAATATATTGTGGGAACATTTTGACTTTGGCGGGTAAAATTAGTTCCCCAAGTTCTTGAGCAGTATCTTCTGCTCTTCTTGTTTCGGAATATTCAAGATAATCATCTAATAATCGATAAATCACATTATTTGTGAAAATTCTAATGTTGTCTTTATTGGCTTGTTCTTGAGCCTCGGGCAATACAGGAACATTAAATCCCAAAACCACGGCAGAATATGGATCAAAATCTTTTACAATATTTGCATTTAAAATATCTTCCTTTTTTATTGGGCCAACGTCGGCAACACTTATATTCACACCACTTTTTGAAAAGTGATTTTCTAAAGCTTCAAGTGAACCTAAAGTATCCGCTTTCAGCACAACCCCCGCTTTATCAGTATGAATTTTAATCCGTTCAACTTCCTCTTCTATCTCATTATATACTTTCTCTTCTTCTTCGGCTTTGGTAAAACTCTTAAAAGGTGAGCCCGCAACAACATCGTCAATATCGGGAGCTAATATCTTAATCCCAGCGGCAGCACTGACCATCTCCACAGAATCGAATTTTTGACGTGGATCTCTAATCTCATCCATTGGTTTCGGAGTCAGTAATGCTCGCACCTTCGATTTAATGGGTTCATTTAATCCCCCAACAACAAATTCATCACCTTTATGTAGTATTCCATTATAGATTAACACATCCATAGTTTTTCCGTATCCGCGCTCTTTTTTAACCTCGAGGACAACTCCTACAGCATTACCCTCAGAGAATTGCAAATTTTCAGTCAGATACTGTTGGACTAACCCCATTAGTACCATCAACAGTGTACTTATCCCCTCGCCTGTTTTTGCGCTTGTGGGAACGATGGCAATTTTTTTGGTGAAATCTTTGATCTTGTCATATCTATCAATTCCTTTATATCCTTCTTCAAGAAAATCCCCCATCATACGATATATTGTTTCATTCAGGTAATCTTTGACGTGTTGTTTCTGTTTTTGATAAGTATCTAAGAAATCGGCATCTTTTTGAGATTTCCATCCCGAAATTCTATCTATTTTGTTTGCAGCAATAACAAAAGGAGTTTTTCTTTCACGTAAGATTCGTACAGATTCCCATGTAATGGGTTGAGTCCCAGACATTACATCAACGACTAATATTGCGATATCAGCTACTGCGCCACCTCGTTTTCGCAAATTCATAAATGCTGCATGGCCTGGAGTATCAACGATTAATAGACCGGGCAATTTGAGCTTTCTCTCCGAAAATTCTTCCTTAGATTTCACGAGGAATTCTTTAAGATCATTAATCGGAAAGAAAGAAGCTCCAATATGTTGAGTAATTCCTGCGGCTTCTCTCTGTTGTACCACTGTCCCTCGGATATAATCGAGTAAGGAGGTCTTTCCGTGATCTATATGACCCAGAATACACGCTATCGGAGCCCTTATGGGTTTTTCCTTCTCTTCAGTCATTGATTTTCACGTTTAATAATATAATTGATGACTAAAAGTTATATTCTATTTAGAAAATGAATATTCTCATTAGAATTTTTTGGATTTTACATCCGAAATAATATAAGAGTATTAGGAATACCTTTAATATGATTTCGAATTTTATCATTTAAAGTTTACATTATTATTGATCAATATTTATAAATCAAAATTTTTTTATACTTAACAATGACAGATCTCGGAACTACACAATTATTAGAAGGACTCTTAGGTTTTATTTGGGTTGCAATTGCATTATTTATTGGAGCCCGTATCATATTCAAGGCAAAAGAATTAGATCGAAAAGAATTAATCACTGTAGGACTATCATATATTTTTGTATCGAGTGCTTGGTGGGGAGTTGCTGTTCAATTGATCTCATATGGTATTTTTTCCTTTCCCATAACAGATATTCCGTATTTATTGATTGCTAATATATTCATACCCCCTGGATTGGTAGCCTGGGTTTATTCATTTTCCGAAATGGTAAATCCCTATTTAAAGAAAAAGTTGTTATTGATTTATATTCCATTCTGTATCCTGTGGGAAGTCTTAATTTTTGTCTTCCTTTTCACAAATCCAAATTTTGTTGGAACTTTTGAATTTCCATTCAATTCTAGTCATGGTGATGTTATTCGTATATTTATTATCATTGCGATCTTTTCATTTGTGTTATCTGGAGTTTATTTTGCATTACAATCGATGAGATTAGAAGATCCTGAAATAAAGTGGAAAGGAAGATTTCTTTTTGCAGCCTGGATCTCATTTTGTATTGGAGCGTTAATGGATGCTTTATTACCTCTTATACCAGTGATTCTGATAATTACGCGACTAATATTGATAACTGGGGCGATTGAATATTATTTAGGGTTTTTTCTACCGTCTAAGCTTAAGGAATGGTTATTACAATAATTTAACTCTATTAAAAAACAATTAAACAAGGGATTAAGTGCTTTGACCAAAATACTGCATGATTTATGGATTATTACAAACGATGGTATAGTTTTATTTAGCCGAGTATATAATCCCAAGGTAGAAACTCAATTATTTGGTGCCTTATTAAGTGCTATTAATTCATTTGCAGAAGAGGTTTCTGAAGGAGGATTAACGAATTTTGAACTGAGCAATAAGCAATTTATTCTATTAAAACAAAATAATCTTCTTTTTATTGCAACTTCTCCAAAAAAAACAAATAAAAATATTGTGATTAGCGAATTAGAAAAAATTTCAGAAAGATTTTTTACAAAATATCCTCAAATGAAGAAAAAAGATCAATGGGACGATGATATTAATCTATTTTCTGATTTTGATGAGGTCATTGAAGATGCTTTGGAGGATCCCGTAAAAAAGTTTTGGAAAGGATTGTAATTCCTATAGTTTAACTTCTATTTTTCCTTATTTTTTATCTTTCTAAATATTTCTTGAGATATTTACCAGTATATGAATTTTTATTGTGAATTAGTTGTTCTGGAGATCCCATAGCAATTATTTTACCCCCATTTTCTCCCCCCTCCGGGCCTAAATCAATAATATAATCGGAAGATTTGATAATTTCCATGTTATGCTCTATAACTACTACCGTATTTCCTTTATCAACGAGACGTTGTAAAACATTTAAGAGATACTTAATATCGTGATAATGGAGACCAGTTGTAGGTTCGTCCAGAATATAAAGAGTATTTCCCGTACTACGCTTCCTTAATTGACGAGCAATCTTAAGTCTCTGAGACTCACCCCCACTCAAGGTAGTTGACGACTGACCTAATTCCAGATATCCTAATCCCACATCCACCACGGTTTTTAAAGTTCGTTTTAAATTCGGAAAACTATCAAAAAACTCTAATGCTTGAGTAAAGGTCATATCCAACACATCTGCTATATTCTTTCCTTTATATCTAATTTCGAGAGTTTCCGCATTATATCGTTGACCATTACATAAATCGCATTTAATATACACATCGGGTAAGAAATACATCTCTTTCAAGATATATCCTCTGCCGCTACATTTTTTACACCTTCCTTCCTTGGTATTAAAGGAAAATCTCCCTTTCTTATAGCCTCGTGCTTTCGCTTCAGGAAGAGAGGCGAAATACCTTCTAATATAATTAAAAGCTTTCGTGTAGGTAGATGGTACAGAACGGGGTGTTTTTCCGATGGGACTCTGATCAATGTTAATGATTTTATCCACTTTCTCATAGTTAATAATCTTATCAAAATCTCCAGTAATAACTTTTGAACTTCTTGTATTTACAAGATTTTTCATACCTTTATATAAACAATCCACAATAAGACTTGTTTTCCCAGCACCAGAGACACCAGATACACAAGTAAATACCCCAATTGGAATTTTTGCGGATATATTCTTGAGATTATGTTCTCTTACACCTTTAATCTCCAAAAATTCTTCAAAAACTCGTCTTTTATTGGGTAGTGTGATTTTCTTCTTTCCAGAAAGATATTGTGCTGTGAGTGAATTATTTTTAGTTAGAATAGTCTCTAAATCTCCTTCTGCGGCAATCTCACCACCATTCTCACCTGCTAATGGCCCTAAATCTATAATATGGTCTGCACTTCTTATAATTTCTTCGTCATGTTCTACAACGACCACGGTATTTCCTAAATCTCGTAATTTTTTGAGCATATTTATTAAACGGGTAATATCTCTTTGATGTAAACCAACACTAGGTTCATCCAATACATATAACACGCCCACTAAACTCGACCCTAATTGTGTTGCTAATCGTATTCTCTCAGCCTCTCCAACTGACAAAGTATCAGATCTTCGGCTTAGAGAAATATAATCGAGTCCTACATTCTTCAAAAACGATAGACGACTTTTAATTTCTTTTAATACTTCTTTTACAATTTTTTGCTCAGTTTCGTCTAGTCGTAACGTTTCAAAGAATTCTAATTCATCTTTAACTGGCAAATCTGTGAGTTCTGCAATATTTAAGCCTTGAATTGTCACTGCTCTGCTTTCTGGTTTCAATCGTTCTCCTTCACATTTTGGACAGGGCACTCTATCCATAAATTGTTCATAGATTTCCCTTCCTCTGTCGGAGTTAGTTTCCATGTAACGGCGATGAAGCATTGGAATAATACCCTCAAATGGTTTCACGAATTCATATGATGATCGATTCTCATATTTAGAATATCGAGTATTCACATCCTCTTTTTGAAATTTGAAATGAATACTCTGCTCACCCGTACCGTATAATAACTTACTAATTTTCTCGGGGGGGATTTCTTTGATGGAAGTATCCTCAGTATCAAACTCATAATGATTTGCAACTTCTCTTAACATTTGCCATGAATAGCTGGATAAAGTTTTAAATCCTGGAATATTTCTTATTCTGCTCTCAATTAAGGGGACGGATAAATCGTCTCCTAATATCAATCGGTAATCAAATTCCATTACGGAACCTAAACCATTGCATCGTTTGCAACTTCCATGTGGAATATTAAATGAGAACATTTTATGATCGAGGGGAGGAATAGATATTCCACAATCTATACACGCGTAATGTTCAGAATATCGTTGCTCACCCTTTCCAACAACCTCAATAATTATTATTCCCTCGGATAAACTTAATGCCGTCTCTATTGAATCCGCCAACCTCGTACGTATATCATCCTTCATCACCAGTCTATCAACGATTACATTGATGTTATGCTTGATATTCTTGTCCATTTCAATATTTTCATCCAACGTATACTGAATTCCATCTATTTCAACCCTGAAAAATCCTTGTTTCTTCAGATCTTCTAAAAGATCTTTATACTCACCCTTTCTATCCCGAATGATTGGTGATTTGATAATGAACTTTTCACCCTCCTCAATAGAATTCGAAACTTGTTCAATAATCTGTTGAGGTGTTTGCGGTTTAATCTCCTTTCCGCAGTTTGGACAATGTGGTGTGCCCGCGTTAGCAAAAAGAAGGCGAAAATAATCATAAATCTCTGTTACGGTTCCGACTGTGCTTCTAGGGTTCTTAGATAAGGGTTTTTGTTCTATAGCTATCGCTGGGCTTAACCCTTCTATACTATCTACGTCGGGTTTATCCATTTCCCCGAGAAATTGCCTCGCATAACTTGAAAGGGATTCTAAAAACCTTCTCTGGCCCTCAGCATAAAGGGTATCCATAGCTAATGAAGATTTTCCGCTCCCACTGATTCCCGTGATTATAACTAATTTATTTCTGGGGATTTCTACATTGATGTTTTTTAGGTTATGTTGTCGTGCTCCTTTAATATATATGTGGCTATTTTCCATTTGTACAATCTCTTTAATCGTTTAAATTAGAAAAATTTTATACCTTACTTTTATAACTTTTTTTAATATCATTAATCTTATCTCTCAAGAATGCGGCATCTTCAAATCGTAATTCTTTTGCTGCTAAATACATTTTATTTTCTAAATATTGCAGTATAACATCCATATCTCCCATCTCTTCTATCTTTTGTTCTATAGATTTCTTTAAACGCTTAGCTTCTTTTTCTTTGGTTTCTTTTTCTTCCGAAAGGGAACGCAAAATATTCTTCTTGATAGTTTGAGGGGTGATATTATGTGTCTCATTAAATTTTGTCTGTTTTCTTCTTCTTCTATTAGTTTCTTCAATCGCTTCTTTCATTGCTTTAGTGATTCTATCTCCATATAATATTGCTTTCCCATTCACATTTCTTGAGGCTCTACCAATAGTTTGAATTAAGGATCGCTCGTCTCGTAAGAATCCTAATTTATCGGCATCTAAAATAGCAACTAATTGTACTTCTGGAAGATCTAATCCTTCTCTTAATAAGTTAATGCCAACTATCGCATCATAAGTTCCATCTCGTAATTTTCGTAGGATTTCAAAACGCTCAACAGTATCAACTTCACTATGTAAGTATGCTATTTTTATTCCCAACTCTGAATAATATTCTGCGATATCTTCTGCCATACGTTTTGTGAGTGTGGTAATCAATATCCTTCCATTGTTAGATATTACTTTTCGAATTTCTGCCAAAAGATTATCAATTTGGTTTTTTGCAGACCTGACTTCTACAGCGGGATCTACTAATCCAGTTGGGCGAATAATTTGTTCCGCAGATATTCCTCCGCTCTTCTTTAATTCCCAATCTCCTGGAGTCGCACTCATAAAGATTATATATTCTATTTTACTCTTCCATTCATCAAAAGTTAAAGGGCGATTATCAAAAGCACTCGGCAACCTCCATCCATATTCTACGAGATTCTTTTTTCTGGATCTATCGCCACCAATCATTCCATGAATCTGGGGAATAGAAATGTGTGATTCATCCACTACAATTAGAAAGTCTTCGGGAAAATAATCTATTAAGCACATGGGAGGGGTTCCGGGTTCCCTACCATCTAAATGTCGAGAATAATTTTCAATCCCCTTGCAATACCCCATTTCACGCATCATCTCAAGATCAAATTTGACTCTCTGTTCTAATCTTTGAGCCTCGGCATATTTTCCCTCTTCTCTAAAATTTTCAAGTTGTTCTTCCAATTCTTCTTCAATAGAGATTAGAGCCTGCTTTTTATTCTCATCTGGTATAATAAAATGGGTTGCGGGAAAGATACGAATATTCGGTATATCTTTTATCTTATTATAAGACACGGGATGAATCTCTGTAATTGATTCGATTTCATCTCCAAATAACGAGATACGTATCCCAGTTTCTAGATAGGCAGGGAAAACATCTATTATATCGCCTTTTACTCGTAAAATACCCGGACGAAAATCAACATTCTTCCGCTCGTAATTCATTTTAATAAGACGATCAATAATTTCTCTTCTATCAATACTTTGCCCTACTTCTAAGCTTAAAGCAACATTTGTCCATACCTCGGGATTTCCAATCCCATAGATACACGAAACTGTCGCTACAACAATTACGTCTTTCCTTGTACGTACCGCATGAGTCGCGGCTAACCTTAATCGTTCAATCTCTTCATTTACACTGAAATCCTTCTCAATATACATGGCGGTGGTAGGGATATAAGCCTCCGGCTGATAATAATCGTAATATGAGACAAAATAGTGAACCGCATTACCTGGAAATAATTCTTTTAGCTCGTTATATAGTTGAGCAGCGAGGGTTTTATTAGGTGCCATAACTAGCGTGGGTTTCTGGATCTTTTCGATGATATTCGCAACAGTAAAAGTATTATGCACAAAAATATTTCCATTACCCGCATTGAAGTTTTGATTATCCTTAACAGCGATATCATATACATATCCATTCGAGGATTTGATTTTTTGAATTTTTACTATTTTCCTGAAGTTGAATTGAAGCAAATTGTTCAATTCTTCTTTCTCTATTCTTTTATCTAGGTGTATTATTTTTTTAAAAGTTGATTTAGATGGTGAACGAAGACCATTTTCAAGATATCCTATATAACTTCTTGAACAACCAATCTCTTGAGCAAATTTTATTTGAGAATAATTTAGACGCTTTCTTAGATTTCTAATATATTTTTGACAATTTGGAATTAAATCTACATTTGTATTTGTTTTTTTGCTTAGAATTGATTGAAGTTTTTCCTTTTTATATTGAATTGAAAATGAAATTGATTTTAAAAATTTCGTTAAATTTTTTTGACCTGAGATTGTTAATTGGTAATAAGCTTTAATTGAGGATTTATATTTTTTCTTTTTTTTTGATATTCTTGATGTAATATTAAAACGAAGGAGTAAGTTCTTTATATCAAAAACTAATTGTTTTGAAGCAGATAAATAACAAACAGCAGATTTCTCTACCCATCCATCCCCATCAAACAATGATCTAATGAAAGGAATCAATTGTTTTTCTGTCAGATTATAGAAGATACTCGGAATACATTTGTCATGTGCCGTAGCTCCCATAGTTCGATAAAAATTCGCAAGATGCTTAGAGTTAAATTGAATATCATTTTTGTTTCTCTGAATGTATTCTAATCCTAAGCTATTAAAAAACGCTTTACATTTATTCTGCAATGAAATATTTGAATTTGAAATTAATATATAGCGATCTGTACAATGTCCTTCTGAAAGGTATAAACCAGAAAAAATGAGAAAATTATCATCGATATTAAGAAGAGGATGCAATTTCTGATTTCCTTTACAAATTATGTTAACGGTAGAATTAATTTTAGGTAAATCTAAATTTAAATGATTCATTAAGGTATTCAAAGTTGAAATCTTAATTCCTTTTTCTTTTGTTGCATCAATAATTTGACCATATTTCCAATTATAAGCACTATGCTCTTCCCTTAACACTTCTTTTATAATATTTTCATGTTCTTGATGATTTAATATTAATTCTTTTATATTGAGCTTTACATCATCATTATAATTAAGAAGATTTATGAATTTCTTACCATTTTTTGGTGAGATAATTACATTCGAGCAAGGTAAATAATCCCCAACTCTGAGCTCTTTAGTAGAACAGAGTGCTAACTTACAATTGATTAATTTATAACAATTATGATCTTTTGTCACTCTGATTGAGGAAAAATCATCTAAAGTTATTTCATATATTATCTCTTCCTTATGTTTTGATATTTGAATGATGTTTTTCTTCTCAATCAGATTTGTGGATTCATTGAATGATAGTATTTTATAGCCTTGTATATCATTATATTCAGTTCCCTCAGATTTTGTAGCTCCATGAAGATTCGCCTCAACAAATTTACCTATCTTAACTTTTTGAATTATTTTATTGATTGAATCAAAGATAAGTAGCATTTCATTGTAATCTAGACTTTTTCCCGTTCCAGTGGCTCCTAAAAGTGTCTGAAACCTTTTTCCCTTGTTGATATTTTCAGCCAGTATCTCAATTGCTTTTGGCTGGTCTCCTTTGGGCTCAAATTCGGACTCTAAATTAAATTCTGAACTCATTTCTCTATGATATGTGATGTGATTTTTTAAAATATTACTTTATTACTAGCTACAGCTACTAATATAAGAATTGTATTCTTATGTTTTTTATGGTAATATTTTAGGAGTAGTGTATTTAAAAGGAGATAGTGTATAATTTTTTCTAGAAATAAAAAAATTTAGGTATTGTCGCTTATAACGGACAATAAGTAGCTATCGAATATCCCTTCTTCAGTTTTCACAAAAATCTCTAATTCCGTACCTATTGATAGAGTTTGATTAACTGAAAATGATAAAATAGCAACATCTTGAATTCCTAATGTGGAGGTACCATATACCAGAGCGATATTTTCAGCCAAATATGAATTATTACTAAAAGTTATCAAATCCAAACTACTTAAATTCACATTTAACGTTCCATTTCCAACATTCTTGATGAGTACTTGGCCTAGTGAATTATTATTGATAAGGGTTGTATCATATCCGTTGATATTATCCAATATTGACAAATCCGCAGTTTTATTTATTATATGGAAAAATCCTATATCTGAAGCAACTGTGCCTTCATATACGCCAATGGGTCTAAATCCGATCTCATCGTTCAAACCAAAATAGCCTGGACTTATATTAATTGTTATGCTAACTTTTTCATTGGGCAGAATATAGTCAAAATCATGAGTGAAGTTATAATCGCTTTCCGGAATAGTACCTATATCCGGAAAATTACCTTCAAATATATCTACGGAGCTGAGATAGAATCCACGGTTTCCGGTATTTTTTAAGTCAAAAGTAACTGACACAGTACCATCATTATTTAAGCAGGCGTACGCAGCTTCAGTGGAATTAACAAATATTCTTGTAGAGAGATTAGTCTGTGTTAATAACTCTGGGGATCCATTTCGTGATTGTGGGGATATTATCAATCCATATTCCTCATCCTCAATTATACGATTAGCTGTGAAGATAGTTTCATCCCTTATTCCATTGCGCGTGATTACTCCTAATTTTCTGATTCCTTCTACAGGATCTGAAAATGATATCGAAGAATCCAATAGTTTTACTCTGGCAGATTTTCCGGGCTCGAGAATAGATGAACCGCTGAGAAATTCAACTATTGAAAACGTATTCCCAATAGTGTTAACATAGAATTCATCAAGAACTACTGGGCTGTCGCCAACATTCTCAACCTCAATATATGCTTCACTTTGATCAGTTGTCTGATCATAGATTAATTGACTATTTTCTCTATTTATTCTTACAGCTCCTTCTTCAGCTTCTCTCACGAAGAAATTACTTGTTGAATTGGAAAAAGTATAAGTTCCCCCTCCTATAGCGCTAACCGTTATATTAACTGTATCATCAACTTCAAATCCCGCTCCAGTATCAACCCATACGATATCTTTTTCATCCTCAGAGAGAATATTATCCTCTATAGAGGTTCCCATCGTGAAATCTTTAGGTATGCCATTAACTGAAACGTTAGTGATTTCTAATTCTTGCGTACCTATATTTTCCAGCTTGAATGTCCCATACCCAGTATCAAAGATTTTAGGTTCGTTTATTCTGAATTTTGATTCTAAAGAAGTATAGTCAACTTTAAACAATTTTACTAAGCCATTACTCGAAAAATGCTCCACTGAAAAGATTTGTGAAGCTTGATGGTTGATTTTTTCTATTTCCGATTTCCACGTATTCCCATCATTATCCTTAGTATTAGAAATCGTAGAGATATAATGTTGAATAAGGGAACCCTCTGGATAAGTGTCTGAAGGATCAGAGGTTGGGACGCCCCATGTCAAAAGTTTCACGAGAGTCGATTGGAACCATTTATCTTTATACTTGCCGTCTGTTTGATTTACATAATCACTCTCTAAGAACACAGAATTATCTGCCCAATTATCTTGTTCTAATCCCTTATTAATATATGTTTCATAGTGATTATTTGGTATTCGAACCATCCATTGCCATTTACCTTCATCGCCACCTAAACCATCATAAAAGTACCCAAAATAAACTAGCACATACTCCGCCTGGAGTTCCTTTAGTATTTGAGCACTATAAATCTCATCAGTTTGCATCAGAGCGATTCCCGTCATTCCATCTTTCCATACTCTTAAATTTGCATTATCATTAACTGTTGTCACATTCCCGATCGGGGTTAGCCAATACCCATAATCCCACCAGCTAACTACTACTGTTTCTCCCGGTAAATTAGTTCTCATCCA
>WJIN01000421.1 GCA_014730295.1 Promethearchaeota archaeon
AATCCTCTCCCTTTGCCATTGCCTTATGTACATTATCAATAGTACTATTTACAGCTTGAAAGAATTTTGGAAAGAGATTTTTATCGATATGATTTTCTTGAAATTCCTTAAATGTTGATTCCAAAAGTGATATACCGTTTTCCCCATCTATAAAGTAGATTTTATAAATCAAAGTTAAACATAGAATTTGAAATTAAGATAATAACATAATATAAATTCAACCTTATAATTAGATAGGAATAATCCAATTTTGGAATCTAATAGATAAAAATTAAATAATTTGATTTTTGGATACTTCAATAATTATGAACTTTGTTTTTATTATTTATTACCAAAAAATTCGCGACTTAATTTAAAAGGTTAATTGATGTATTAAATTGTGCGTAAGATTATTAAAGCGTATTTTTATTGGTTTATTAAAAAATATATTTAGGTGTCTAACATCATCATGAAAAATAATAAAGTTAATCTTGTTATATTATCAATAATCTTTCTTATATCAATTGCTTATTCATTCACACCATTTTTTTCATCACAATACTTCAACCAAGGTATAAGAACTTCAAGTATGCCTTCAAATTATCAAATAAATAATTTTGTTAAGTATCAAGTTGAAATTAATCTTACTCTGGAACACACTTCATCCCTTGATACTTATTACTTTAAACTTTCCCGATTAGATAATCGATCTCCAAATTCTACAAATTGGGGAGATTGTCCACCATATCAAGAAAGTGATCTACTATACAATAAAATTACGAACTCCAATGATGTAGCTTTCTTGCAAATTGATAGATTTAATAATACTTACGATTTTTTCAATGCTACACTTACAAATGCAGAGTCGGTATCAGTTAGCCAGAAATACAATATAACTCTAAATGATATCAGTTTTCCAAATATAAATCCCGGGGATATTAAACCCTATGATAATTCCAATAAAGTTTTTGATTTATATTGCAATAATACAGAAAAATACTATAACAGGACCGATCCGGATTTGATCTATGCATCTAATACTTTAACTGGGATAACTCCTTCCGATAATCCAATTGAAAAGGCTTCGAAGATTTGTAATTGGGTAAGCCAATATCTCAATTATGATGGAACATTACCTCCTGAAGAAATAGGGGCATCACAAGCCTATAACCAGAAAAGGGGTGATTGTTCAGAATTTTCTTCATTAATGGTAACTCTGCTGAGAATTCAAAATATTCCTGCAAGAAAGATTACTGGTTATGTTATTAGTAACTCAGGTAATTTTATACCAGTCCCCGGACAATCGTGGACATTTTCCACATCTCCTGGATCCGGAGAAAGCGAATTCTTAGGACATGCGTGGGTTGAATATTATGTTGAAGGGATTGGATGGATTCCATCGGATCCTACGTGGCAACAAGTATATCCCGAGTATTTCAATAGAATTGATTCTCAAAGATTCAATCTAAATGCTGGAGCTTGGTTTTCAATACCTCAAATACTTGATGATTCAAGTGAATTTCCAAATCCTTGTATTGTGTCGTCATCATCTTCTTATGATTTAGATTATGATGTTAAAGTCACAGTTCTACAAACAGACATAACACAGCCCGATTTTTTACCTTTAATAATATTAGGAGGCGAACTGCTTTCCATATTCGCCGTGGGAGCTCTATTAAGAAGAAGAGAACTAAACAAAATGAGATTAGATTATTATTAATCTTTTTTTTATATATAGGTGTTAATTAATTCAACTAAGTTAGTTGAGAGTGAGGGTAAATTATTCTCTATTGTTTGAATTTGAACTTGATCATTAATTAGCATGAGAAGATATAGATTGTATTTATCTACTTTGATTCTTTTAAAAATAAGATTCTTAGACTCATCGGTAATTCCTGATGAGATAATAAAGTCTTCTTTTAATAACTTAAATTCTTTAAAAGTTTTATATAACGTTTGGAAATGAGGAGCGGAAATTTCAAACACTTTCTCTGAAACAATATTAGTAGAGAAATTAGAAAGAATTATTCCATTCTCATTTAATAGTAATAAGGCATCGGTGTTGGTCTTCTGGGCAAATTGTCTTAATTGATGCTTAAATAGCTCACGATTTGGACTCAATTGAGATAATCCATATGAATATGCTGAGATTAAAGACCAATGCGCGAAAATAGATGTTTTAAATATTTTTACAAAATAATTATCGGTTATTTTCGGTATTTTCTCAGTAAAGTTTTCAACATTCTTATTGATTTCTTCTTTTCCTTTAATATCAGGATCATATTTATTCAAACATATAACTATGGGCGGAAATTCTTCTAATTCTCTCAAAGTCATTATAATTCTTCGCAAAAGTGAAAGTGCTTCATTTGATCGTTCAGTATCTTGGATATCTATGAAAAAGAAAAGTAAATCAACGTTATAAAGATATATCTTACTTTGTTCGAAATATCGCTCGAGATATCGACTTTGGCCCCCTAAATCCCACACGATAATCTTTGACAGATCTTCTGAGAAAATATCTTCATTAGTTCGATTTACTCCTTTTGTTGGTAAAGTGTTAATGATTTCAGAATACTTTTTTTTAACCCCTAATAGAAATGAACTTTTTCCCGCTTTATCGAGCCCAGCAAAAATTATTTTAATCGTTCTTTTTGTAGAAAATGGATCCTTAAGTTCGCTTGCGAAATTTAGTAAATCATTTTTTAGATCTAGTAAAAATTGGTTGTATTTTTCTGGTCCTTCTCCCTCTTGAATTCTTGTCGCTGCCCTATCAATAATGACCCTTAAATATTTCATATTTTCGTAGAAAAATGATTTATTATTTTC
>WJIN01000422.1 GCA_014730295.1 Promethearchaeota archaeon
ATTTCCCGACCAGCCAATATGACCTAAACCCGCTGCAACTGCCCCATATCTCAATGAAAAATCAGGGTATGACTTATCTTCATTTAAAATGTTCGAATATCCTCCTTTTTTTCTATATTTACCATTCGGAATCACAGCAAATGCGTTAAACTGAGTATTCTCTTCAATAAATTCTTTAATTTTAACCGCGGATTTCCATGCGGTCGTATAAGCAAAATATTGGAATTTTTTAATACTCAATCTTTCCTTTTTAGAAAAGTAATTTTCTAGTGCTTCAATGGGATTCGGATATGCCCATATAATACAACTTTCCGCTCCAGGAAGAGAATATTCCATATCTCCCGATGGAGGTGAATCTTTTAAACGTTCTTTACTTCCCACCCCAACTAATTTCGCGCCCTCATCTAACACAATTTTTTTTATTTCTTTTTTTAATTCTGTTAAATCCATAAAACAATCAATATCCCTTCTTTTAGTTGAACTAAATCAATTTAAATGTATACAATTATTTTAGATCAAAATGAAATTTCATTCCATCATTTCCTAATAATATTTCTCCATCAAATACTTCTCTCACACCCTTTAGGTAAAGTTTTTCTGCTTTATCATTTGTGAGAGGGGGTGTAATATGAACAAGCACGAGTTTTTTTACGTTCGCATCTCTCGCTAATTCTGCAGCTGTTATAGGATTCATATGGTAATTTTGGACATCCTTCAATATTTTTGCATAGCGATTATATTTGAGCCTTTTTGCCCCAACTACTATATAATCAAGCATCTTATAGGATATTGCTTCACTTAATAATAAATCTGCATTTTGGCAATGCTTTACTAAACTATCGGTCTTAATTGTGTCTCCAGTAATGATTACAATATTTCCTCGATATTCAATTCTATAGCCATATGCTGGTTTTATTGGGGGATGTTCAACATCAAACGCATACACTTTAAGTTCATTTCTGTCAAAACATAATTTTTTCTCCTCTTTTTTTTCAATTGAAACTGTTCTAGGAATCATCTTTCCGTTTTCTTTCTTTACAATCTGACTTCCATGATGTGCAATACGATATCCCGTATCTAACTCATAGGCCATTTCAAATCCTTTAACTACCTTTTCTACACCTTCAGGACCATATACTTCTAAGGGATTCTCTCGACCATTCACCCAAGAAAGCATATTTGCTTCCCCGAGATCTCCAATATGATCGGAATGAAAATGGGTGAGAAAGACCGCACTCAAGCTTTCTGCTGGCAGTCGGAGAATATCAACATTTCTATAGGATCCTGGACCTACATCAAAAATTAGAAACTCTCCTCCAGCGATTACGGCGATACTAGAAGCCACTCGTATATCATTATTCATAGGACCTCCGGACCCAAGTAGAAATACATGAAGTTTTCCATCCATCAAAATCTTTTTTTTACTAATCATTTTCTCTGTTTTTTACTAATCCTCCGATTCCTGCAATTTTTTATCAATTAATTTTTTCATATATTTAAATCCGGGGGTCAAATCTTCTGTTAAATTAAGTGGTATCATTGATTTAATCGGAAATCCAAGTCCTTGTGTTCCCCCCGTTTTAAAGAGATTCTTAAGCACATAAAAAACATGATCTGCTGGCATTCCAATTCCGATCTCATCGTCTTGGATCCCGGCAAACGATCTATCCCCTGATCCAGGGATAATAATTTGTGCTTTCCGAGTGAGAAATGGCATTAAACCTCCTTTTCCACAAGATTCTCCAAAACCTTCAAAACTAGACCTAATACTATATTTCTTTTTATGTTCATAGCATAGCGCGTGAATAAGATGAGTTATTTGTGCTCCATTTCCAAACACTAAAACACTATTAGGTATTAAGGGCGATTTTTGTAATGGAAATGAAACTAATCCGCGATATCCGAGTTCCATAATGTTCCTGAAATTACGTGAATAAAGTTTTTTCGCTCTTCTAATCTCTGCTTTTTCGTTTTTATGCCATCCTTGACGAACTTGACTTTCAATAAATTCCTCTTCTGAAATATTTACCCATCCATGGGCTACAGTAGAAGGAGTACAGAAGTTATCTGCAGCAGTTATAGCATAAATGTTTCCAAAACGTCGAGACATATAGAACGCTTGACAGATACTCATCCTTTTATCTCGATTAGAAGGTTGAATTGCCTCGTGGGGAATTTCATCCATTTTTTTAATGTATGTTATTCCAACTGGGTAAGTTTGAAAATGTAATTTTTCATAAAGCTCTTGACCTGCTTGTTGATATTCTACTATGTTTTTATTTTTATTTGACATTATTTAATCAACTCAATTATCTTTCTGTATTCTTTTTCTTAAATATGGCCATACACCAGGTTCATTAGGGCTTCCAAAAATATCTAAAGGTCCTAACGATGCATTTAAGTGAGGAATTCCAAACGGAGGAGGATTTATCTTGTTTCCTGCTAAAAAAAGATTTCCATTCACTTCATTTAATTTAGATTCGGGAATTGAAAAAATCATCTCATGATCTTGAACGCCCGCTAATACTCGATCTCCCATTCCGGGAGAAACAACTTGACATTGATCTGTTCTAAACGTTCGTACTACACCTTCTTTGCAAGAGCTTTCCATTCCGTTAAAATAACTTTTAATAGTATCACCGTTGTAAGTTGCGGATAAAATAAGATGAGATAAGATTAGAGGAGTACAATATATCAGTACTAAATCAGGGATGATTATAGATCTGTTTAAAGGAGAAATCACTAATCCTTTAAATTCTCCAAAATTGAGTGTTGCATCCGATTCTCTTGAACTTATTTCTGCGTTCTTATTCTTTTTATATCCTGCTTTCTTCTCCCATGCTTCAAATACTATTTCGGGATCTTTAACTTTTTCAAAACCAAAATGATGAATAGAGATTGGTTTACACGCAATATCTTTTCCCGTCAAAAAAAAAGAAAATCCGGAACGACGACACCAAGTATAGCTCAGACATGCGGGGATTTCTCTTCCAAACACTTCTAGCGGGTGAAGGGCATTAGAAGAAACTTCCTCCCCCTCTTCTATTAGCTTTATTGCAATAGGATATGTGTTTATTTTTAATTTTTCGATTAGTTCCCGTCCAATTTTCTGATATTCCTCTACATTTTTCATCTTTAACATCTCATATTACTTTTTTTGAGATTTAATTCTTGATTTAATTTGTTTAGCCCCATTGTTTAAAATATTTCTAACAATAAATGATGGTTCCTGCTCAGCTTTTTGTTCTAAAATTTTTTGTTTGAGTTTTAGAGCATCAAGTAAAAGTTTTCCGTCAACCTTATTTTCTGATTTAATAATCACGTCAAGCATATGAAGAGCTAACTGATATTTTTTTTCTTCAACAAGACTTTTGGCGTGATGGAGAAAATCTTCCGCTTTGTGTATCTTTAAGAATTCTCTTGCTATTTCCTTAGATTTTGCAGGAAAGAGATCTGTAGGGTTTCCCGTATCATACCATCCATGATATAATCTATAAACCGCATGAATTGCAAACCGATAACAACCATAAAGTGGTCGTAAATAATCGTGATTTTTAAATTTATCTGGATAGATTTCGAGCATTTCATGGAATATCTGTTCAAACCATTTTCCCTCATTTAAACGTTTTACCACCTCATCATGGACAAAATGCATGGCTTCAGCAGTAATTTCTAATACGTTTCGGACATTTTCTTTACCTTCTATCATTTTTCCATGACCAGGGATTATATATTTCGCATCTTTTTTCATCATATTTTCCATAGCGATCGCCCATCCATTAGGGTATCTTTGGACTTTATAAGGATTTCCAATATTTGGATATGATGAAATCATAAGATCTCCGCTACAAATAAGTTCCTTTTCCGGAACCCATAACCAACTAGAGTCATCCGTCTCACCAATATCATGATTAATTTCAAACTTAATACCTCCTAACTCAAATATATAAGGATTCTCTCCATCCAACATTATAGTTGGTTTCAGAAACATATCAGGTTCAACCACATCATTAGTTTTTCCCATAACGGAAGAGAATTGTTGTGCATTTAACCATCGATGATATTCATCAAGCATTTGATATTTTTTAAATCGCTTAAATACGTTTTTGTGGGCAATGATTTCAAGCATGTCCCAACCTTTTTCTTTGATTTCCTTGATAAATGGTTCAAATCCATAACAATGATCAAAATGCCCATGACTAAAAATTAGGTATTTGATAGGTTTGTCGGTAATACCTCTGAGGGTTTTAAAATTACGACGAGCAAACTGCCGTAATGCTATATCGAAAACCACTAATCCTTTATCTGTTTCTATAACACCAATATTTCCGAACGATGGAATCATATGGACTGTTCCGTCCTCAACGCTTTGAGGTGGGTACATCCCAAGAAAGAATTTTATATCATTTTGTGAATAACTCATTTATATTTAACCTCACTTTATTTGTTTATATTATTTTGATAATTTTCTTCTTACTTATTTTAAGTTTTCTTTCCTTGTGGACAGATTTTTAAACAATACGAGCAGTATGTATTATCCAGAATGCTTTGGATGCATTTGGATCTGTCAATATGAGTGATATGAGGAGAATTTTCATATAGAAGAGGTTCTTCATAGGCTGCATTTCCTTTACATTCTCGGACACACGCACCGCATCCCTCACAAAATTCTTTTAAGGGATCTAAGTCTTCTATGTTTGATATAGGGATTTCGGCATCCGTGGTTATAATACTCCATCTTTGGCGTGGTCCAAACTCGGGAGTGATAATAAGACCATTCTGACCCTTAATCCCAAGACCTGCCGCAACCGCATGGGGCCCATATAAGAGTTTTCCCCCAAAGGGATGATGTGCCTCGCTTTTATATCCCTTATTTTTCAAATATTCGGTTAATTTAATTGTGACATCACCGAGTACTTTATAAACTCGGAAAACTTCAATTTCGCATATTGCGCTCGGTGCGGTCTTGATTTTGTCCCATTTCATCTCCATTCCCAATACAACTGCATTCTTTCCATATACCTTTAAATCGTAAAAAATGAATCTTTCATCCACGGGAGTATATCCAATAAATTCCACGTCCATATCTTTTGCTCTCTCTTCAAATTCCTCCCAAAATTCTGGAGTAGTTTTGGTTTTTGTATTGTTTTCATTCCCATATTTTGTTTTTCGAGCGTTTTGGAATCCCTTAAAAGTACCCCTTATATAATTGCTAAATTCTTTCGCTAAATCTCGATCCACCGTTTCTGCAGGACCGGCGCCCATCCTAAACAGTTCTTTTGGGACAATAAATTTTAGACTTTCATTTTTTCCAACAAATGTTGGTTCAATCTCTATATCCGACAACTTATATATTCACATCAATTTTGTTTTATTCATATCTTTCTTTTTTATTTATTGTTTAGGGAATTAATAATTTTTTATGCTTCTCAATATCGGGTATTATGATAAAAATGTTTTAAAAATGTGTTATTCTCTATTCTCTTTGTAAATTGTATTTTGCAAGAGTGCGGGATTTTTAAATAGGGTATTTCTCTCCTCCTTATATAGCCTAATAGCTTCTGTAGGACAAGTAACAGCACAAACGCCGCATCCATAACATTTATCGGGATTCACTTCTGCTTTTTTATTATGTAATTTTATCGCATTAAAGGGACACCGATCAACACATAAACCACATTGTTTACAGAGATTCTCATCTACCCTAGAGACGTAATTTGATTTTGCAACGCAGTTTTTGTTTTTATCTTCAAACCGAGTCATCCCCCTAAGAAGGCTACAACAACACTCGCAGCAACAACACAAAACTTGATGATTCACATTTTTATGATTTTCGGTAGTAAAAACCAGTCCTAAAGTAGCAAATTTATCAACTAACTCTTTTGCCTCTTCGATAGATAGTTGCTTTCCTTCTCCCCGTCTGAGAAAATATGATCCAAAAAAGCCTAATTGGAAACAAGAATTCTCAATTGGAAATTTATCCTTACATTCTCTCTTTCCTAAAATTTCTGTCCTTTTTCTGCATGGACAATCTGTAATAACAATTGGTTTTTGACATTGTTCAAGGATCTTATGGACTTCTTCTACATTTAAAATTTCTGTCTTATAATTTATTGACTGTTCCACTGGGACAATTCTCATTAAGGAAGTACCCTCATCAGAAGATTCATAGCGTTTGTAAAATTTTTCATGGATAAAAAATTTTTCATATAATTCTGCCCCTTTCTCTCCTAATCGCTCTAGAGCTTTGGAATATTTATAGCCTACATTAAGAAGATGAGCCATGGTAAGAAAGTAGGAATACCCCCCAATATCTTGAATTATACCCTTATCTACCATATCCTCTAAGACTTTTTCTACTTCTTCCTTTTCTTTTCCTAGTTTCTTAGCTAAAATTCTTACAGGTTGAGGTTTCACTTCAAGATATTGCGCTATCTCTGCTTCTTCTGGGGTAAATAATAATTCTATATATTCTCTAAACGCGTCTGAGACTTTTCCATCTGTGAGAGGAATATCTTGGGGATATTCTCGCATATTCGTTAAAATTTGGTCATAAGGGTTATCTTTATTTGATTTAGACATTTTAGTATTTCCACCTTTACACTATTGCGATTCACTATAGCAAAATATTTATAAATTAATAGATGATATATACTTTTATAAAGTTTTTTGTGAATTATGAAAAATTGAAACAATATATACAACTATATATGAATAGTACTGTATTAGCGATTAATAATATCAGTAAATATTTAAATAACAAATTAAAAAAAGGTTAAAAAATTGTCAAAAACAATTGAAGAATTAAGAGATGAGGGGCAAAAATTCTATGATAAGCTTAGATTATTAACATTTCCTGTAGCAATTAAATTCATCAAAGATTATGCGGAGATTCCAGAAAAGGCTCAAAGACCGTCCAAAATGGGACAAAATATAACATTATGTCAATCATTTACTATGGCACGACGCTGGGGTGCTCATATTGCAATGACATATGAAGATAATGCATGCATAACCAGCTCGCTCGTTCATCAATGGAAAAAAGTTCCCATCAAAGATATCATCGAATCTCAAGTTAAATCAGGATATCATAAAAATGCGAAAGCAGAATTAGCAGTTCAATCTCAATATAGTGCCTTATCAAATAAGGAGAGTTATCTAAAAATCAAAGACCATGTTGGATTTATCGTATCTCCCCTTACAAGAACAATTATCATACCTGATGTCGTCCTCACCTATGGGGATCCCGCTCAAATGACACATATCGTTCAAGCATTGAGTTATGAGGGGAAATATCTTGTAAATTCATCATTTATTGGATACGGAGAATCATGCTTAAAAGGGGTATTGGTACCATTTATTACAGATAAACCAGAGGTAGTACTTCCAGGTACTGGAGATAGAACAGTTGCGTTAACAAAAGAAGAGGAAATGGCAATAGGTATGCCAGCTAAGCTTATTTCTTATGTTAATGAGAATTTGTTCAAGTCGGGTGAATCGTTTAATATGCGAGAACCGTCAAGATTTTTTGTAGGGAGCATCCCTAAAGGATTTGGTCCTCCTGCATGGAATTTTTTAAATCGAAAAGTAGAAAAACAAGAGAAAGAGACAAAAAAGAAACAGAAATCCTGATTTTCATATAACTACAAGAAACTAAATTAATTACAAAAATAATTAAAAAAAGATATGACATTATAATGGAAGAAATTAAACAGACCTCTACTACTAAAACCACCTACTTTAGATATCTTGTGATTATCCTAATTTTCGTTCAGTTAATAGACTCCTACACCACCTCATTTCCAACGTTAGTCCCATCAAGCATTATCAATGAGTTTCTATATGGATTTCCAGAAAATATCGGTGCCTCAATCTTTGCGTTCGTGACAGGGTTAGCTTCAGTGGGGATGTATTTTTGCGCATTTAACACCTATCTTTCTGATAAATTAGGAAGAAAAACAATGCTAGCGGTGACTGTTTTCGGAATGGTATTAGTCGCACTATTAATTAACTTCTCGGTAAGCATTATAGATTTTACTATATATCTTCTCTTCTTATGGTTTTTTACGCGTTCGGATGTATGGATGATATATATCGGAGAAGAATCACCCCGAGAGAAACGAGCTTTTTGGACGAATATTATTCTTATTTTTGGTTTGCTTGGAGCGATCCTTGCTCCCATCGTGCGGTCTAGATTTATAACCGAAACTGCTTCTAATTGGCGGGGGATAACATGGTTAGTTATCTTAATTGGGGTTCCTTTAGGATTGTTAATAGTGTTTACTCTAAAAGAGCCCAAAATATATACCGATATGAAAGACGATTTAGAGTCAAAACAGAGAATTATTGGACTTAAGGAAAATGTCTCGGGTCTTTTTAAATCAGAGAATCGTACCCAAATAATTGTCTGCTTAATTATAAGTGTAATTTTGGGCATGAATTCAGTATTTCGGAATTTAGTCGAGGAAGCTGTTTCCTCCAGCCCTTACTTGAATCAACAAGAAATAAGTCTGGTAATGTTAATAGGTGTTTTAGCTGTCTATATGGCAGTTATACTAATCGGAATATTTGCGGATAAATTTGGAAGAATTCCTCTACTCTATGTCTTTTCAATTTTAATCCCCATAGCTCGAATAATGTTTGCAATTGTTGCATTCCAACCTCTATTAACCTTTCCCTTGACTTCCCTATTCATAGGTATGTCTGAATTTGGTTATTGGGGTGGATGGATTACTCTTAGCATTGTGGTTATGGAATTAGTACCAACTGAATCGCGTGGGACTGGGAGTGGGTTAAAGTCATTTTTCGGAGCATTCGGAATAACTATTGGGTTTCTTTCCACAGCTCTTATGACTTACATTTCCAACTTGAGCATCGCATTTGTTATATTAGGTCTTTTTGGAATAATTATCGTTCCACTTGTATATAAATACCTAAACGAAACGAAAAAAGTGGATATGAAAGATATCTCAAGATTAAAAGCATGAAGGTAGATTAAAATGAGTAAAAAAATGAACGTACTTTTTATAATTACCGATCAGCAGAGAGCGGACCATTTAGGTTGTTATGGGAATGCTAGATTACATACACCAAATATTGATCGGATTGCCGAGGAAGGTGTATGTTTTACTAATGCCTATTGTACGAATCCGATGTGTATGCCCAACCGAGCTACCCTCTTAACCGGATTATACCCAAACGCACACGGTGTAAGAAGCAACGGTATTAATCTTCCCGAAAATATCCCAACAATCACAGAAACATTACGAGAAAGAGGATGGTACACAAAATCCATAGGAAAGACTCATCTCCAATTCAATTTTCCTCCCTATAAACGATCTTCCGAATCTGCGGAAATGATCTCCGAATGGATTAGACCGGCAACGGTGGAAAAAAAGAAAAGACGTTTTGAAAAGACGTATTATGGATTTGAGGACGTAGAACTCACTTTAGGACATGGTGATTTAGTAGCAGGTCATTATCTTGACTGGTTAGAAGAACGTTCCCCTGAGCATATGATTGAAATTAAAAAACGATTCACACACTTTTTCGAGAATCTAATGTATGAGACGTCATTACCAGAGGAGTTGTATCCGACCAACTATATAAAAGAACGTACGATTAATTTCCTTGAAAATTACCAGA
The DNA here is from genome assembly GCA_014730295.1 of Promethearchaeota archaeon. The sequence goes on from WJIN01000422.1 coordinate 9,646, forward strand.
GAGGGATATATGGAGATAAACCATTTTTCCTTCATTGTTCTTTTCCCGATCCCCATCATCCCGTATGTCCTCCAGGGAAATATTATGAAATGTTTGATCAAGCTGGAATTGAATTACCACCGAGTTTTAATGATAAAGATAATCTTTATGACCATAATTTTCTCGGAAGCTATCTAAAAAATCCTATATTCAGAGGGGCTCTATTGAGGGAATCTTCTGAGGAGGAAGTGAAACGCTTTCTTGCCCTGACATATGGATCCATTTCGATGATTGATCACAGCGTAGGAGAAATATTAGCAACACTTAGTAAGCTAGACTTGGATGACAATACGATGGTTATTTACACAAGTGATCATGGAGATTTAGCTGGAGACCATGGGTTATTATTGAAAGGCCCTTCACCATATAAAGGTATATTAAACGTTCCTCTGATTTGGAAGGTTCCAGGTCTCACAGAAAAAGCTCAAACCGATTCATTAATCAGTTCAATCGATATTCCAGTGACAATACTTAATCTTTTAAAGATTAGAGAACGCCATCACCCTCCGGATATGCAAGGGTGTGACGCCTCCGAAATTTTACAGGATCCAACTAAAAAGATCCGAGAGTGCTGTTTGATTGAGGAAGACGAGGAGGTTAAGAATCTTCAAATAAGATTAAGGCATCTAATTACTGAAAAATATAAATTGACGGTGTATGAGGGGTTTGACCAAGGTGATCTTTACGATATGCAAGCCGATCCCCACGAATTGAATAATTTATGGAATATTAAAAAGGAAATCCGGAAAGATTTGGTTTATAAACTTCTACAAGAAAATCTTAATGCGCAAGCCAGGTATCCTAAGAGAGAATCTCTGACTTAATGAGATAAATAACCTATGAATATTATTTTAAACTTTTTCTTTAATTTAAGCAATTGATTTCTTATTCTATTTGGATAAAATATCCTTACCTGCGATAATAATAATAAAAAAAATGTCATATTTATCATCAAATCTATTCGTTATTTCTTATTTGATGTTGCGCATTCATCTAAATAACTTCACTAAGTATCTATTATTTTGACAAATATATTAAAATAGTATTTCATCTAATCATTATTTAAATTAGAATATTCGACAAATGAGGTCAGATCAATATGGTTCATGAAGAGAATACTAAAGTTAAGATCACACTTGATAAGGATCTAATTTTCAAATCGTTTTTCGATTTTACTGAGACAAGTAAAATACTTATTGATGAGACGTTAGATAAAACTGGACAGATGAAAGGACCGGATGCCGCAACATTATTAGGTATGGCAGTGATAAGTTGTTTGAGTGCCAGTTTTATTTTTTGTCTAAATAAGCGAAATCTCTCTTTGGATGATCTTGAAGCTGAAGCCGATATTTCCTTTTACAAGACAGAGAAAGGATATGAGCGAATTAAAAGCATTGATGTGAAAATTATTCCAAAAACCGATGATCCCGATGTACTCAAGAGGATTGAGCAATGCACCCGAGAGATGCGAAGCGGGGATATGTATTTTGAAGAAACTTGTATTATTACACCCTCTGTTCGAGAGGGGATTGATATAAATGTGAATGTCGTAAACTAGCGCTCAGGAACTTCCCAAAAGATAAATCATGTCCCTCTTTTATTAATCCATATAATTAAGCTTAAGACACTTTTTTAGATTAAGGGAACGATAATTTTTCCTATTTTACCCTCATTGCATGAAGGACACTCCTTTCCGACTAATTCTATTTCTGTATGAACTTGATTTGAAGAACATTTTGGACAAACTTTATCATCCTTTGAAAAACCGTTTCTGTTAGGAGAAATATCTGCTTCAAAAATATTCAGACATTCGAGACAAATACAATACGAATTAAATCCTGTATGCATTCTGACTAATTCTTTCCAATTTCTATAGTCAGAGAATCCCCATATTTCAGAAATGATCGTTCTCAAGGACTTTTCGCTCTTCTCCTCATAATTTATTCTCATACCAGATTCATCCTCAATATAGGAATATCCACCGGAACCAGAAGGGAGGGCAAAATCACAATTATTACATCTATATTCATTCATCGGAGATAACCCACAATCAATATTTGATTATAATTCTTGATAAACAATTTTTAGTTGAAATGAAGAAAGATATGTTAATTTTTAAAAATATCTTTTATTTCTTAAATCTGTTTTGATTTTCTAGATTATGATTGTAAAACATTTCATCCGCTTAAAAAAGGCGAGCAATTTATGTAAATTAAACTAAAAATAAACTAAATTGAAATGAAAAAAGTAATTGGATTTACCCGAGAAATGAAAATCATTCAGAATTTACCTTAATTTCTCGTATAAAAGCATCGATTTTTTCTGTGTAATTATCCTCTTCTATTTCTTTTTCAAGAATTTGAGCCGTTGCAATGGGCTTTTTCCCACAAAATTCTCTAATATTTTTAATCAATTCATCTCCTGCACGCCCTCCCATGGTTATGAAATATGCCAGTTTATTAAATTGATCTTTATAGCGAGAAATGTATGTTCTTATGGCGGGGGTTAATCTCCCTGCCCAATTAGGAGTTCCCAGAATGATTATATCATAATCTTGTGGATTTTTTTTCATTTCTTCGATTTCTGTCAATTTCTCTCGAACTGCGTGATATCCGGAGCGCAACCAGCCAATAATCCCAGAACGTTTAGTTTTGTCAATAATCTCTTCGACATCCGCATTAAGTTTATCGGTGATTTCTTCTGCTATTTGCCTAGTATTCCCTGTACGTGTGTAATAAACCACTAAAACATTCATAATTTTCTACCTAATGCTAGAAAATATTATATTGTATTAAAGATTAAATTCTATTTTTTATAATAACATCCTTATTCTATCTTGCGATTCATGACTTTTCTTCGAAAATCTAGGAAAATTTTATTTTTCCCGTTTATTATATGGAATAAGGTATAGAACAGTTCTTTTTATTGAGGAGTGACAAATGAAAATTCTCTGTGCGGGATTAAGAGATTACCAGTCTGGGAAGACGACCTTGACTTTAGCATTACTCCGACTATTTAAAGAATCTGATCAAAGAGTCTGTGGGTTCAAGCCAAAATCTGGAAATAATCTCTGGTATCATTGGACACAAGTAAAGAATGCCCTAAAAGAGGGTTTTTTATATGGTAAAGACGCGAAATTATTATATAATGAGATTTCAAACCATATTTCAATTAACCAGATAAATCCTGTACATCGATTATGGATGCCCACTATGAATGAAATGTCGTTTGGGGGATTACCACATTTTATTTTAGATCGAATCACCATCAATGACCGCCAGATAGTTGCATTCAATTCTTATGCTGATTGTCCTGTGGATCACGCTTACTTCGAGCCTTTATTATCTCAAAGTGAGCAGATAAGAATTTTTAATAGAGCAGATCTCCAAAACCTTACAAAACTATATGAAGAGGCTGATAGCACAGCTGAGAAGCTACTTATAAAAAAATATGATATTCTTATCTGTGAAAGCTATGCGGATACGGGCCTTCCTTGGAATGGAATTAGTGAGTTGGATTATGTTTTTACAATTGAACCATTTCATCTTTCGATATATGAGGGAGAACGCTACTTACAAGCATCTGAAGTTATCTCAACCCTCTCCATCGAGCAAAAGACTAAGGATATTATTGAACCTTTAAAACCATTAAAAGAAATAAAAATCCCCCCGTTTGCGGATAACATTATTAATAACTATAAAATATTGGTAAAAAAGGAATTTGGTGAAATTTTTGATGATCTTTCTTTTGACAAATAGTTTAATATTATCAGTAGATTCTTAACTTAACTATGTTAGTTTGGTATATTTTCTTAGGAATCTTAGTAATTGTTTTGATCATCTTGCTAATTTTTGGATTACCCCGGAAACATATTGAACGACAACCAAGTCTGGAGGGTATTGAGAGCAAAGAAGTCGTGAACGGTTTCGAAAAAATGGCTAAAACACCCCCTTTCAAGCTCTTTAGGCATAAAATAGTCTCTAAAATCAGAGATATGAATCCTACGGGAACCATTGTTGATTTAGGATGTGGTTCGGGGAATTTAATAGTAAAAATCGCAAAAGATATAAAGGACGTGGAGTTGATTGGAGTGGATATCTCCTCTGAAATGTTGCAAAGAGCTAAAAAAAGAGCGGAAAAACAAAATTTAGACTCTCATATCAAATTTAAAACCGGCTCGGCTGATTCATTACCTTTTAGTGATAATTCTATTAATATGATCGTGAGTTCTCTTTCTTTACATCATTGGGAAGATCCCTTAAAATCATTGAAAGAGATTAATCGTGTCTTAAAAAATGATGGAAAGCTTCTATTATTCGACTTCCGCAGAGATGCTAGGAGATTTTTTTATGTTCTCTTGATCTTCGCGACAAGGGTGGTGGTACCGAAAGCTTTAAAAGAAATCAATGAACCATTAGGCTCACTCAAAGCGGGATATACTCTCCGGGAAATAAATGAAATTCTTGAATCTAGTCCATTTCATGAATTTAATATCGAACCTTACCTTGCGTGGTTATTTATAACAGTGAGGTGAGGATAACAAAATTTGCTTTTTGATCTATATAATAATGCAATTTCATTCCCTGTAAATTCGGATATTATGAATTTAGTGTTTTTACGCCTTTAACGCCCTTTTCAACGAATATAGTGATCTATATAGACTATATCCCTCCCTCTAAATTATAATGCAATTGTTTAAACCAAAGTGTTTGTTTTTATTTCATAAGAAGAAGAGGTGTAAAAGAATGTTAAGTTTTGAGCAAATCGCAAGATTGGATGATTCAGGTATTTATTCAATATTGGAAAAATATGGAAGTGCGGATATGATAACGGCTATTATCAAGGAATTTCCGGATTACTATAATCTTCGAGGAGAAGATACCGGAAATCTATCAAATGTTGAAAGTAATCAAGTGCTAGAAATTCTAAGAAAAGAACTATAATATCTATTTTTAATGAATTTTTCGTTTAAGTATAATAAATAGATTATACTCTCCTTTTGAGTTAAAAATCAAATTTATATATCTGATTTAAACTAGATTAGTTAGAACATTTTCTATTATTTCGGCATATGAGAAACGAAAACCTTGAGAGATCATTAGAACGTCTCTATAGGAGATTGAAGAGCCATGAATTCTCGAAAATCAATGCCCTAAATTCTTTATATGATTTGATTGAGAAGTGTAGTCAAGAATCTCTTCGTATAGATGCCTTAAACCTTATTTCTGAATTAAGGATAAAAAATGAAATGGTATTTTCACTACTAGAGAAATGTTTAATATCCGATGAAAGTTCAAAAGTACGGAAATTAGCCGCTCGACGCCTTATATTGGATTACCCTGACAAATGCAAGAAAGTCATCCTTTGGGCTATAGAAAATGAGAGTTCTCCCTCTGTGTTAAAAACCATCGAAGATCTTTCTTGTGGTGTAAATGGTCATAAATTAGAATTCCTAGACAAATAAAATTCTATTATTCAATAAACCTATTTTTTTACTCAACTTAACTAAATTAAAACCCATTTTGGAACATTTGCCTTATAGTCTATAAATTTTTCTCCAAACATTTCCTTCAAAATATTCTCTTCAAAATTAACCATTTTGTTGTACACGAGAAAAATGAAAGGCAATAAAGCAACTGCGATCAATGAGATAGAAATCATAATGCAACCAATATAAAGCAAAAATATTCCTAAATACATTGGATTACGTGTGTAGCGAAATATTCCCTCAACAATAAGAGTATTTGGTGGTTGATGCGATTTAAACAGAGTGTTATGGGATAAATAGATAAGAATCAGCGCGATGCATTTTTAAGAGTGCACGTCTCTGTGGACCTCAACACGTTCGTGAATCGGTATTAGGTGGTACTACATGCAGCAGCATATTTAGAGTGAGTCATTTTCAAAAATCTATTTGGACTCAACTGATATCGCTGCGGTTTGA
>WJIN01000423.1 GCA_014730295.1 Promethearchaeota archaeon
CTATATATGCCATCAGATAATGGTTTTACTGAGACTTCATTCCACGCTTTATTGAGGAGGGAATAAATTTTCTCAGCATCAAATAGATTTTCTATTAGATATTTTTTACTGATAGAAAAAAATGGAACATCTAAATCTAAGAATTCTGGCTCTACTTGGGACAGATCAGCGGAACACCTGCTACAATGCTTAATATTAAAAGCTCCCCATCTCACCGTATAGTTTTCAATTAATCTATTACATTTAGGACATCTTTCTCTTAGATAACAATCATGCTCAAAACAAAAGGATATATATCTTAACCTCCATCTCTTTCTGAAATAGGGAATGTTATCTTCTTTCAGACATACTGGACAATATTTTAATCCAACCTCATAGTTATAAATACCTTGGGTCTTCCACAAAATCCTAAATTCGTCTTTATCATCAACAGTATAAAATTTATCTGTTAGAAGATTCAATTGTTCACTATAGTTTGAGAAAATCATTTGAGTTATCGATTTATAAGGTTGTCCAGAGACTTTTGATAAATATTTGAATAGTGCTGGAAAATCTATGAAATCAAGTCCTTTCAAATCGTATAGGTCTAAAGAGTCAAGACATTTAGGGAATGATGAGATTAATGAGAAATAACCCATGCTATTTTCTAATGCCGTTCTTATTAACCATGATGATATTGTTTCTCCTTCAAATATTTCACACCATTTTGGAAAATCATTATTTTTAACTTTCAAATCTGTTATCTTTTTTGCAATGGAATATTTGGGTTTTTTCTCTGACTTTTCTTCCAATATTGACTTTATTGCAGTTCCAATTAATAAAAATGAACCCTTTATGTTAGAAAAGAGATGTCTCTTATTATCTCTGTTATATTTATTACTGATTCCTTTCCAAATCCTCCTTAACTCGTCATCTTTAGTTAAAGGATGGTTCTGGAATATATTATCGTCCAAATCATAATATTTTACGCTCCAAGACATTGCTAGCACATTATAAATCTCATTCATGGACAATTGAGGATTAAATAAGTATTCAGTAGAATATTTGAGTATTTTATCATTTTTCTCAAATGTGTATGGTGAAATTGAAGATAAATTGAATCCACAATTGTAACATTGATTTGGGTTATAATCCCATTCAAGTCTGAATGGTGCTATATATCTACCGCATTTAGGACACTTATTTTCCAAAAGACACTTATGATCTGGACAAAATGTGTTATATCTTAATCTCCATCTGTTTTTGAAGAAAGCAATTGGGTCTTCTTTCAAGCACATTGGACAAAATCTTAAACCTGTTCCATATCTTGATTCCCATCTAGTAAACCATAATTCTTGAAAGATATTATTTCTCCAGCTACCTTCGGAAGATTCTTTAGTAATTTCATCTACTTTGAAATTCAAATATGAAAGGCTCATTCTTTTCAAAACATCAATAGCAATTTCCGTTTTTTTAGAAAAAACTTCAAATAAACTAGGAAACCAATTAAGATCATAATCTTGGTTTATTTTAAACTGTCTAACATCCAAATAATGATCTTGAATATAATCTAACAAAGAAGAGAGGCTATTTAGGTTCGCTTGAGCCGTTCTTATCATCCAAGATGATATTGATTCACCATTTAGGGGATGTGGACTCTTATTCCATTTTTCCAAACCCATTAAGATTCATACCTAAATAATGAAAAATTATTTTAGAAGTTAATTAAATTAATAGGAATGGATTCAGTAAAAAAGACAGAAGTCCTAATAAAATAAAAACACTGGATTTTGGTTTATTGAATTCCTCTATAAATTTTGTAATAATTGTTAAAGCAGAAACAAAATCAATGAGATTTTATTTTGATTCTTTTTATCCAAAGTCAAAAGCTTTCTCTTAATATTTCTATTTTATCATTTTTAAGTCAAGAGCTTTCCCGAAAATTGGGGGTTTAATTCAAATCCTCTGGTAAAATCCTTGCAATCTGAAGAGCGTATGCAGTTTCGCGTAATAATATACCTCTAAAATCGCCTAAATTTTGTAATGTAGTCCTTTTGAATATGATAGATCGGGCTCTGATAGCCATAATCCATCAACTTCTCTAAAAGTAGTGGGATCTTTTCGCATTGTCTCTGAAACCTTAATATTATTGATCGTAGACGGTTTTCCTCAAATTAATTCAAAAACAGATTCATTATGACTCAAAATCTCAATTTCATTTAACTTAAACTCAAAACTCTCATTTTCTTCAATGAAAAATTGATCCACATCTCTTCATATATAACTATTTAAGTTAATAATTTAAATTTATAATTAAGATTAAGACATAAAACTATAATATATAATTAAATTAAAGGTAAGCCATTGAGGATTAACATATTAACTCCATTATTTACAGGAAATATGGATGGTCAGACAGATATAATCAGATCCACGGGTGTAAGTGGGTCTATTCGTTGGTGGAATGAAGCAATATTTCGAGGATTCAATTATTTCGCTTGTGATCCTAATTCAAATTCATCTTGTCCACAAGATAGCAATTATTATTGTCATAACTGTATGCTCTTTGGTTCTACTGATATTAGAAGAAGCTTTAAATTAATAATAGAAAATGAAGAATTATCTGATTCTTATAGGAATAGACGTATCTTAAATATTAAACCACGTGAAAGAAATCGGGGTTGGTATTTAGATAAAGGAAAAATTGGAAACTTTGATCTAAATTTAATACCTCTTACATTAAATATTGATCTTTCTCCAGTTAACCTTGCTATAAAAATCGCCTCAAAATGGGGAGCAATTGGTGCCAAGACACAAATCGGTTACGGAGTGGTGGAAATAGCTGATAATAAAGATCCTATAACAATTAAAAACTTGAAAGAAAATTTTGAAAAAATGATTAATGATCGATTAAATTTGATTAATATTAAATTGAGACGATTTTATGACAAAAAACTCCCTAATTTAAAAGAGTTTTTCTTCTCTAAAATTCAATTTAAAGTAAGTAATGTACGTAATGAGAGCTGGTGGGAAAACATCAATATTGTTAAAACTGAAAATGAAAAGCAATTAAGAGAATGGTACTATAATTCCAATTCATTTCCTATAGCACCCTCAATAAAAAATTGGTTACGATTTAAGAATGGACAAAACTTAATAAAAAATAATAACAATACTGTAAAAAATTTCTTATATGGAAAATCCAAAGAGTCTGCATCTAAAATTAATATATCGAGTGCCTATCAAGTAAAAGAAAATCTATGGGAATTTCGTATTTGGGGATGGATACCCCAAAAAAAGGATTTTGATAGAGAAGAGTTCCTAAACAATTTGAAAAGTTGTTTGAATGGCTCAAATGAAGATATAAAAATACCCTGGGATGAAATATTGGGTTCCAAAATAAGTAATGTGAATTTAATTATATGGCGGGAATTTAATTCAGAAAGAGATAGTGTAAATAATTTAAGTAGGATTGAAGATTTTATTGAGAGTCTATTATAAAGATGGTGGATGAATACAATAATGATTTATGATTTTTACGGTAAATATCAAATTAAACAAAAAGAAGATTTAGAGAATCTTACTAATGGAAGTGAAAAATACAGTGATATAAAAGATATTTATTCAAGAATTTTGTTATTATCTACCATATTTTCAGTTGAAGGAAAATGGAGAGATTATAGAAATAGATCACAAAAGATAAATCCCCAAGCTGCAGCAAAAGCGGGAGATAGAAATTTTAAAGTTGGTTTATTGGAATTGATCAAAAAAGAATATAAAAATTACATTAGTAAACAATATGAAATATTTAATAGATTAAATTTAAATCCTATTCCAGATATCAAGAATCTCCCCGTAGGGTCATCTATAATACAATTCCCAATGGTCTTAAAGAGATCATATATCTCTAAGGATGACGAACCACTCTATATAATTGAAAATCCAATAAGGAAAGAAAAAATCTTTAAAATCCCTTGTATCTCAGCAATGAGCTGGAAAGGGAATTTAAGATGGACAATGATGAAAATTCATTTAGAGAATATTATTAATAATCCACTATTATTTGCTGAGAAACGATTTAGACATACCCTTTTATTCGGGACAGAAAAAGGACTTGGAGATGAGATGAAAGGGTGGTCAAATTATCTTAATCATATATGTCCTAAAGCTCAAAATCTATACCTTGATAAACTGAAAGATAAATTTTATACAAAAAATATTCCTCCACTTAAGGGAATGTTATCTTTTTATCCAACCTTTTGGGATAAAATTGACTTGGAAGTTATAAATCCCCATGATCGAGAGAATAAAATAGGAACAAACCCAATATATTATGAAGTTGTACCTAAGGAATCAATAGGATTTTTTTCAATTCTTTATTTTCCAAATTATTGGTTGGAGCAATCAGAAAAAAATCATGAAATCAGGATTAGGAATGATCTAAAAATGACAATAGAGGGTATCAAGGAAATGATGCTTAAATATGGGTTTTCAGCTAAGAAATCAAATGATTATGGTCTCATTAAAAAGAATTGGGACAAAGGGAAAAGCTTATTGATAATTAAGGGTTTTACTGAAAAGGAGCGATTTAGTAATTTTACAGAATTGGAAAATCTTTTAAAAGAAGTTAATAAGGGGGGTTCAAAATAACAAATAATCTCTCAATTTTAAAGGAAAATCAGAAAAAGCTTTTACTCTTAGAGATCGGAGCATTTCTTCATGATTTAGGTAAATCTAAAATGAAATTTATCACTAAATCTTCATCCGAATACAAAAAGACGGGTAAATATGATGAATTTCATCATTCCAATCCGGATATATTTTCGAGTGAATTAAAAAACATTTTAGATAGTATTGAGGTTGAATTATGTGGTGAAACTGCATCTTACATTGATTTTATAAAGCATGATAAGGATTGTTATGAAAATAAGGAGGATGTTCCAAAAATAATTCAACTTTTATGTGCGGGATTTGGATTGAGCGGTATTGATGGAATAGATTCTGGTTTAGATAAAGGTGGTAAAAAAAAACAACATCAGAATAAAACTTTTATTGCAAGTGCCTACGGATATGAAGAAAAAAAATTAGAAACTACAAAAATATCAAAAGATTCTGAAAAAATCGAGGAAATAATAATTAAATTATTCCAAGAATATAAAAGCATCAATAATAATATGGATGTAGTAGCATTAAGAAATAAGCTATTAGAATATTTAAAACCATATTATTCTAATCTTTTAGGAGAAACCCGAAGATCTGCCAATGATGTGTCCCTTTGGGATCATTCATACTCCGTTGCCAGCTTGTTTAAATCCGTATGTGCAAAAAATTTTTTAGATTGTTCAAAGGTTTCGTTTTGTTTTTTAGATTTTAAATGTAAATGGAAAATTTTCTCAGTTAATTTAAATATCCCTCAACTTTTAACAAGAGGAAATAAATTAGGAGATATTGTGGGATATAAGGAAATCATAAAAGACGTTTTTAAAAAAGTTAAATCATTTATTGAAGTTAATTATCCAGTAGGGAACGAGATCTATAAAGATACTACAGGAATATACTTTTTAATCCCAAAACTTGGAGATAAGATAGAAATAGAAATTAAAGATGAATTGGATAAGCAAGTAGGAGAATTCAGTTTAATGATTGACATTAACTTTTGGGATGCTGAAAACAATAAAAATGATACTCAAGAAGAAGGGGAAGAACAAGATAATAAGGAAGATAAAATTAAAAATGTTCTAAAAAGTATTTTAACAGAAGCAAGGAATAAATCAATTAAAAAGATATCTTTCCCAATATCATCAAAAAAATTTAAATTAAGTAATTTCAATAATAATTGGAATAATAAGGAAATATGTCCAATTTGTCAATTAAGACCTATGGAGGAACACGGAGATGGATGTTCTCATTGTTTAGAGAGAAGAGTTAGACGTGCTAAGAGATGGCTTGATAATCAAAATATAATAAATACAATTTGGTTAGATGAGATATCGGATCATAATAACCAAATTGCTATTATAATTGGTACTTTCACGCTCAATAAATGGTTGGATGGTACATTTGTTAAGACCTTAACGCTTGATAAAAAAATCAGTAAAAATCCTTCTCCAGCACGAATTAGAAGATGCTGGGAAACAACCGAGAATTTTATAAAAGAAATCGTTTTCAAGAAAATAATAAAGAGTGGTTATCAACAGAATCTGCTCACTTCAGTTAGAAATCAGAGAATCTGCTTTAAAATTGTTCCGAATCCAGGGATTATAAGAGGAGCAACCTTAGATATTTCTATAGGAGGGCATCGCTTAAGTCCTGTATGTATCAATCAAGAGAAAGGTACTTTTTTGACTACTATCAATCTTGAGATCTTGGATTTAGGTACTGATGTAGAACAAGTAATTTCACGATTAAATAAATTAAAAGATAAACCAATTAAAATAAAAAAAACTCAGAATTCAATTAAGAATTATTTTATTACAGAGATTAAAAAAGCAGATAACAATTTGCAAAAATATATCCCTTTTTCGAAAATTTATGACTATCCCAATCAATTTATGACAATAGTTCCGGCTTTTGATGCATTTAAAATTGCAAAAAAAATATATCAAGAATATAAAATTCAATTTTCAAAGGTAAGGGATAGGTTACCTTTTCATTTGGGCATTATTGGGTTTCATAGAAAATTACCTCTTCATATCGCAATGGAAGCGGCTAATAAATTGCTCAGAAAGTTTCAAGTAAATAAAAAAATTCAAGCAAAAGTTAAAGAAATTCGAAGTGTTAAAGGTGAGAGATTTGGAAATAGAGCGAAAGAATTAACTTTTGATGCTGAGGAATATTCTGATAATTTAAGATGGAATATTTCATACTCAACGGGAGATCCATCTATTAAAGATGAATGGTATCCCTATTTCAGATCAGAAGGATGTAATTCTGATAAAAATTCTTTTTCGTTTATGGATAACAATGGAAATTATTTTATATATTTAAATGAATTAAGATGCGATAATTTAGTATATATAGATCCCTCTTATTTTAAATTAGCGTATATTAACTCTGCTCAAGATAGATTTACAATTAATGAAAATCTAAAACCTATCGATGCAATTGACCGATACAACCTTCTCTGGGATATTTTTTATAAGAAATTAGAAAGAAATGATTGGACACTTTCCCAGATCTATTCCTTTTGGGAGTTAGTCGAAAAAAAATTAAAAAATTATGATAATCTAGATATAAAAAAAGAATTTTTAGGAAACATAATGAAAAATATTTTAGTTTTAGAGCAAGAAACTCAAGAATGGAAGATAATCTTCCAATCTATTTTAGAAGATAACATATTTCATGATTGTTTATTTTGGAATTTAAAAATAAGGAAAAAAATAGGAAGTCGTACGAAATGAATAAAAAAAAATATGATTTAGTAAATTATTATACCATTGCTCTTGATCCAATTCATATTGGGTCAGGAAGTGAAAGATTAGGAAGAGTTGACTTATCAATTATAAGAGAATCTGGAACTAACCTTCCAAAAATACCCGCTACCAGTTTAAATGGTGCAGCTCGTTATGGAACGGCGATTATTAATAATAAAATTGAATGCGCCGGGCGTGGTGGAAGTGGTGGAGAAAAACATTGCGGTGAAATAAATCCCGCATGTCCGGTATGCGTTCCCTTTGGTTTTTCGAAAACTCTTGGAAAGAGTAGGAGTATGAAAGGGCTGGCTCATTTTTTCGATGCGCACATCCTATTATATCCCGTGAATACAATGGTAGGGACTATATGGATAACATCTCCTTTAGCCTTAGAAGGTGTAGGTTTAAATGAAAAATTTAGCGTTCCAAATAATTGTTTTCATACTTTGGGAAATATTAAAACCAAAGATGCTTTGAATTTTGGTTGGTTATTGCTTACAAAAGAGGAAGGA
>WJIN01000424.1 GCA_014730295.1 Promethearchaeota archaeon
AAAAAAATAACCTTATAAATATTTTGAAATTAGATTTAACAAAATTTATTTTGAATCCTAAATAAAAACAAAATATCAAAATTATTGAATTAATTGTTTAGACACTTATTATGAAATTCTTTAAGGCACTATTTAATAGAGAAATCGTTAAATTAGGACTTATCCTTTTTCTCACATTTCTTTTGCAATTAATAGGTCCTATTTTTTTTGCTGATTATCCTATACCAGATGCGAAAGAATATAAAGCTTTAGTAGAATTTTTTAGAGGACAAGGAGCATTCACGGACGCAGGGGTGATATGGCGGGGGAGAGTATTAGTCCCTCTTATAGCTTCAATTTTTCCATTTGATCCCTTAATCAGTTTAAGAATTGTAAATATTGTCTTTACATTATTCTGTGTAGTCTTTTTTTATCAAATTTTATCATTGCTTAAATTTCGAAATAAAGAAAGATTTTTGGGTATATTTTTATTTATTATAGCAGTCCCCACCATTACCATAGGTTCAACACCTCTAACTGACTCTGCGGGATTATTTTTCGTGGTTTTCTCTATATACCTTTATTTACGATTAGATAATAAACCAAAAAAATTCTTATTAATAGGAATTATTCTCGCTATTGGAGTTTTTAGCAGAGAATCAGTTTTATTTATTATTCCTGTATTAATTCTTTGGGAAATTATTGAAATAGGAGTTTCAAAGAATATTATAAAAGATATAGCTCTCAAAATTTTATTGATCGGGACATTGCCCTTATTATCATTCATTTTTATTAGAATCTTGGTACCTAAATCGTATCTTTTGGACCAAATTAGCTTTTCACGTTTATTAGAAAATTTAACCGTTGAAACGTTTGAGGCAACTACACTTGCCACAATCGGTCAATTATCTGTGATTCTTATAATTGGTATTTTTGGGAATTTTACTAAAGTAATCAAGAAGTCCAAAAAGCTTTGGAAATTGATAATAGGTGCTGGAGGTTTTCTTCCAGAGTTAATAATGGTGTATCTAATTGGCCCTCCTGGGAATAGGTTTTTCTGGATTTATTTTATATTTGCCATTCCATTCCTTTTATATTCTTTCTCCAATCTTAGGGTTAAGGATTTAAAGAATTAGTGCAAATAAGTAAGTATTCGGGAAATCTTTTATCATTATAAATTTAAATTATTAAAGATATAATAGAACTAAATACTGTTATATTAATCAATATGAAGTTTTTTATAGATACAGCGAATTTAGATCAAATAACGGAGATGCAAGATTTAGGAATTATCGACGGAGTTACTACTAATCCAACCCTACTTTCCAGAGAAGGAGCGGAACCTATTGAACAACTTAAGAAGATTTGTAAAATTGTTGAGGGTCCTATAAGTGCTGAGGTTGTAGGATTAAAAACGGAAGAGATGGTCTCTGAAGCTCGAGAATTAGCCCAAATAGCTCCGAACATAGTAATTAAGATTCCTATGACCAAAGATGGGATAAAAGCGGTGAAGATTTTAGAGTCCGAGGGGATAAAAACTAATGTGACCCTGGTTTTTTCCCAAAATCAGGTACTTATTGCGGCAAAAGCGGGCGCTTCATATATCAGTCCATTCATCGGCAGATTGATGGATAATGGACAGAATGAAGTCGATATGCTCAGAGAAACCATGGAAATTATCAATGCGTATGACTTTAAATCTGAGATTATCGTGGCATCAGTGCGAAATGCTCGTCATGTTATTGAAGCAGCTAAAATCGGTGCCCATATCTCCACAATTCCCTTCGGAGTATTAGAAAAAATGTTTAAACATCCGCGGACAGATGAGGGTTTGAAGGCTTTTCTGAAAGATTGGGAGAAATTACAAACCCAGCTGAAAAATCAATAATTTTTTCTTTCTTGATTATGGATTTAGAAGAGATAAAAAAGTGGAATAATCAGAAGATCTTAATCATCGGAGAATCCTTAGTCGATAAATATATTTTCGGATATGCAGATAGGATCTCTCCGGATGCTCCAGTCCCCAATATTAAAGTAGAGGAAACCGAAACTTTTATAGGTGCCATAGGGCTTGTCCTAAAATTCATTAAATCCTTAGGTGGTATTCCCGAAATTTGTACTATTATTGGGAATGATTATGAAGGGAATTTCTTCTATAAAAAAATTGAAGAATTAAAATTAGATCTATCTGGTATAATAATTGACGATTCTATCAATACCCCCCAGATAACCCGTATTAAATCAATGAATCAACACCTCCTTAGATTGGAAACTGATTATAAACAGAATATTTCTTCTGAAGTTATTGAACAATTTTATGAAAAGATAGAATCTCAGAGAAAAGATTTGGGAGCAATTATTATTCTTGACTATGGAATTGGAGAATTATTTGAAGATGTCTTCATTCAAAATCTCTTGAACAAAATCAAAAAAACCTATCCTAAAGTCCCCATAATAGCCAGACCGAATCTTGATAATTATTACCTATATGAAAATACTGATCTCATACGAATGAACTTATTAAAAGCACTTCACACCCTCTCAATTGATTGCTGTACAGATACGAGTGTCTCTATAGTGGGAAAAAGAATTATAAATACCTCAAAATGTAAGAATGTTTTGCTAAATCATATTGAATCTGACTCATATTTGTTTTTTCAAGATAAAGAAAAGTTTGAGAGATATCCTTCATTTTTAAACACCCGAATAAGGAGTTTTGTGTCTGTAGGGAGTGTTATTATGGCGATATTAGGACTCTCTTATGCGGCGGGATTCCCAGTTGAGAAGGCAGTCGACTTTGCTTTAAAAGGAGCGTCACTTTCAGCTATATTGCCTCCTATTCAATTTTTCAATCAAGCCGATCTCTTAGAGTACCTAAGTAGAGATTGAATAGTTAAATATTTTAAAAGAAAAAATGTCTGTTAGCGACCAGCAAGAAAAAGAATTAACAAAAGAAATCTTGAAAATTAAGAAAGATATCCTAAAGATGATTTATAAAGCCCAATCAGGACACCCGGGAGGATCTCTTTCTTGCGCGAGTCTGCTATATCTCCTCTACACACAAATCCTTAAAATCGATCATCAAAATCCTAATTGGGAAGAGAGAGATATTTTTATACTAAGTAAAGGACACGCTGCACCCGCGCTCTATGCGGTATTATCGGAAATCGGATATATTAATAGAAAGGATTTATTCACTTTACGAGAATTTGGTTCAACTCTTCAAGGTCATCCCGTAAAAAACAAAGATATAGGGATTGAAGTCTCAACCGGATCCTTAGGAATGGGATTATCTATCGGATTAGGATGCGCCTTAGCAGCTAAATTGGATCAGGCTGATAGACGGATTTATGTATTATTGGGGGATGGAGAATTAAATGAAGGGGCAATATGGGAAGCTGCAATGGCTGCCAGTCATTTTAAATTGGATAATTTAACAGCTATAGTTGATCGTAATGGTATTCAAATTGATGGTTCAACCGAAGAAATCATGGCTTTAGAACCACTTGCTGAAAAGTGGAGGGCCTTTGGGTGGCACACGTTTGAGGTTGATGGTGCTAATTTTAAGGCTTTAAAAAATAGCTTTGAAAACGCTAAAAAAATAATACAGAGACCTTCTGTTATTATTTCTTATTTAACTAAGGGTTCTGATGTATCTTTTATGGAACATACGAGAAAATACCATGGAAGGCCTCCAAATAAAGAGGAGTACAAAGGCGCTATTGAAGAAATTGAGACCCTAATCAAGAAATTAAATGAGGAGATTTAAATGCCTGAATTTTCCCTAAGAGACACCTTCGGAGAGTCTCTGGTAGAATATGGGAGTCAGAATGAAGATATTGTTGTTTTAGATGCGGATTTATCCTCTTCCACAAGGACATATAAATTTGCGGAAAAATTTCCCAATCGATTTTTCAATTTCGGTATCGCAGAACAAAATATGGTTGGTGCTGCGATGGGATTTGCAATTTCTAGAAAAATCCCAATTGTAAGCGGTTTTGCGATTTTTACCATTGGAAGGGCGTGGGAATTTATTAGAATGGCGTGTCATGATAATTTAAATATCAAATTCGTCACTACCCACGCAGGGTTTGTCGGAGAGGACGGAAGTTCTCATAACGCATTGGAAGATTTAAGCATTATGGCAAGCTTACCTAATCTCAACATTTTGGTGCCTTGTGATAGTGCCGAACTTCGAAGTATGTTAAAATATGCCATTAATAAAGACGGACCCTACTATATTAGACTCCCCAGAAGCTCTTTAACGCAGATTCATAAGCAGAATTACAACTATTCAAAAAACCAAATAGATGTCATAAAAAATGGGAAAGATCTGTGTATTATCGGTACAGGATATGGCACCAGTTTCGCAAATGAAAATCTTGATAAACTGACCCAAAAATATGACATCTCAATTAAGCTTATTAATCTCTCAACGGTCAAACCGATTCCAATAGAAAAATTGCTGAATGAGCTTAAAGATATTGACAAAGTTTTGGTTATTGAAGAACATAATCTATATTGCGGTGTTAGTAGCATACTTGCAAGGTATTTTTCCCTGAGGTCTCCGAAATTGATTAAATCGATAGGAATTCATAATACTTTTGGAGAATCGGGTAAACGAGAAAAAATTTTAGAAAATTACGGATTTTCATATAGGAATATTGAAGAGAAAATCGCAAAAATCTTAAATCGAAAATAATAATAGAAAGAGATTTCTAATAAAGAACCCTATTATTATCGAATTAGGGTATTTTAATTTGGAATATACTTTTTCTCTTTCAACCATTTCAAAATCTTTTCTTTGCTTTCATTAACCGTTTCTTTTTCTGTATAAATTATGATATCCGAATCATCGGGTTCCTCAAATGGGTCATCATATCCCGTAAAATTCTCGATTTCTCCCGCCTTTGCTTTTGCCCACATCCCTTTCACATCACGTTCAGCGCATATTTCTGGTGATGCTTTTATATATACGAGAATAAATTCACCAATCTCCTCTCTTGAATTTTTTCGAATATTATTATATGGAGAAACAAATGTACATAACACTGCTACACCATTTCGGGTTAAAAGTTTTGCTACGAAAGTCACCCGTTCGATATTTAGTCGTCTATCTTCCTTAGAAAACCCCAGATCTTTTGTCAAGCTTTTTCGGACAATATCGCCGTCCAGTCTCTCCACTTTCATTCCTATATTTTTAAGATCTTCAGCTAAAGCATCTGCTAGAGTAGTCTTTCCCGAGCAAGGAAGTCCGGTAAACCATAATGTAAAGCCTTTATGTTCCATTTTTAAAATTAATTTATAATATTTTTTTATTCTAGTAAGTTATTCAGCAGAATGGATTGTTATATTTTAGAATTACTTCTGCTACTTCTGGTCGCATGACATTTGGTTCGGGGTTTTTACCCGAATTAATCATATCTCTGATTCGCGTTCCGCTAAAAAAATCGTGCTTATCGGGCGGATGAGGACAAATTTTGTCATTTACTACAGAATTACATATATTACATCGTGAAAATGATCTGAAAAACAATGGTTCTATCCCAAGATCAGGAAAATGCCTGAAAATTTCATGTGCATCATACGGCCCATAAAAATCGCCCACTCCCGCATGATCTCTCCCAATAATGATGTGATCACACCCATAATTTTTTCTTGCAATCGCATGAAACACAGCCTCTTTAGGACCAGCATATCGCATCTCAGTTTCAAAGATACTCAAAACTACACGATTTTCGGGATAATAATTTTCAATTAAAGCTTTATATGATTCGATAATGACCTCATCTAAAAAATCTCCTTCTTTTTTTTTCCCCATGACGGGATTAATAAAAAGACCGTCGTTGAAAGTTAAGGCGGCTTTTTGAACGTATTCATGTCCTAAATGGGGAGGATTTCGAGTTTGAAATGCTACTACGCGATCCCATTTTTTAGTTTTGAATAAGACTCTTGTCTCCAGAGGCTTTAAATCAAGCTCTGGGAAAGGAGGTTTTATTTCATTAATGAGAAAGATATCTCCTCCTATTAATAAATCCTTTTGCTTCAGAATCTTTCTAACGCCAGGATGTGAGCTATCTGTCGTTCCGTATACTTTCTCCGCAAAATTTTGTTTATCATATTTATATATATCTTCAATATTTAAAAGGGCTAAAGGATTATCAATAGAATCCGTGAGAATAACATTATCACCGGCTTTAATATCTGGGATTTCTGATTTAGATATATCTAAAACGATTGGGATAGGCCACACAATATTAC
The DNA here is from genome assembly GCA_014730295.1 of Promethearchaeota archaeon. The sequence goes on from WJIN01000424.1 coordinate 6,241, forward strand.
TTTCCAAATACATATGCTCCAAGACGTTAATGGTGTCATTCTCAACCATAAATCCCTCTAATGGGCTGAATACACCATAGGAAATATTTTTGATTTCCTTCCAAGTAGATAATTCTACTTGAATGTGTTCGAATTCTCCAATTTCACCAATGAGGCGTTCTTTTTCTTGTTTAGGCAAGGCTTTATTGATTAAACTTCCACCGTGTGGTTGGATCATGATTTTTTTCCCCTTGAATTTATTTATTAATCGAGGTATCCCAAATCTCTCAATCTTTGTTTGACTTGTTCCTCCTCCTCTTTAGTAAATGCTTGCTTATTTCGCTCCTCCTCTTCTATTGAAGAAAGAACTTGTCGGAGTACATACGTAACATAAGCGGAAACGGAAGAAAAACCAGTACCTTTCATTCTTTCCTTTATCTTCTCTGCTAAAGGTTTAGGTATCGAAACTGTGGTATATTCTACCTTATGATTATTTTGACTCATTATTAACACTTATTTATTATTACATAAAAATCTTAATGAACTATAATGATATTTAATTAAATATAATAAGATATAAAAAGTAATTGATTCTCAGC
>WJIN01000474.1 GCA_014730295.1 Promethearchaeota archaeon
CCAGTCGTCCACGTCCAGACCAAGCCATTCTGGAAGCTCCATATCCAGCCAACGGCCAATCCCAGACACGACGTTGTAGAAACACTGAAAGTCCGGGATTGTCAAATTCGGCCCAGTCAGAACCATATGAGAGAACGGCTGGAGAATTTCTTGGCCGTTGAGTAGGCGCACTCGCGCGGAATCTGCGGGACTGTCAAGTATCTCAACGATTTCACCACTAGTACGCTCACTGTGAATCCGCGCGATGACTTCGTCCCCTTTGAAGTAGTTGATCACCCCGACGTTGAACAGCTGTGTCGTAAGCTTGAACTGGGCCTCTTTCGTAAATATCCGTTCTTGCCCATCCTGGAAAAGGGCACGCGTCGACTCCGGACTCGGCGGGGTCAAAGCAGTACCAAACATGAAGCCCACGCGGTCGTCGTTTGTGAGCCAAAGCAGCGCGCTTCCTGTTGGAACGCTGGTCCCGACGATTGTCGGCGGAAGGATATTCTCACGCAGTCTAGGTTGGATGAGATCTCGTGAAATCCGGTAAGCAGCCAGTGAGAACGCCGTACGCGCTCCAGGAGCCGGATAATCGACAACCTTCCCTCTGGGCTGAAGAATCTTCATGCGCTTCTCCCTCAATAGTGTACCGAGGGAGAAGCGCACAAGCAACTCGACAGAGTTACGGCTGCCAAGCCAGGACCGCTTGAAAATCCACGTCAGAAAGGTACTGCAGCATCCGGACGTTGTCTTCTCTGACCATCCTGACGAGGAGCTCGTCGTCGACTTTCATCAGCGGAGGATCAAAGAAAACCGCAGCAGTTGCAAACTCGTCTTCAGCAGCGCCTGCAATCTGACCCATCTCATGGGCCTGGAAAGCACGCCGGTACATCATGAGCGCCGACTTGACGAACACCTCCGGATCGAGCTCGTCGCCGATCCTGTACTTGACGACGCGCTGTCCTTCGGGCAGCGGAAGTTTCTCAGAAATCAGATGTTCTGCCCGGACTTTGGCGTCTACAATGCGCTCGTCACGCCAAACTGCGACGCCCACTGGAAATTTACCCGCATTGATGACGAGTGGTGCGATGTACTGGTCCTCACCCGTCACGTCCGTAACGAACCCCCACGTCCAAAGCCCTTCAATCGTGAAGGGCTCCTTTGCTGCCGTGATTCGGTTGCACGCCTTAACAAACTTTTTGCGTGCCTTCTTCTCAGCAACGCGCTCAGCGCGAGACTTCGGATGCCTGAAAGGTTGTTCTCTGTTTTCGTTCTTACGCTTTCGTGCCATTGCTGCGTTTCTTCCACTTGGCTTTCAAATGCTTCTCGGAACAGCCGAGCAACCAACCGCAGAGCTCAAAATTACCCTTGAGCTGGGGAGCGTACGTCACCAAGACACCATAACGTTCAACGACTGACGGCTTCGTCGCGGAGGGTTTAGCAACACCAGTTGGGTCGTCTCCGATAACCCACGCAACAGCTTTGCTCCGTCCAGCGTTTCGCTTTGACTGACACGGACGCTTCTGACTCCTGTAGATGACACCATCAGCAGCGAGTTCCGAAAGCCGGTTACTGATATTCGAACGATCTTCCCCTATAAACTCAGCTAATTCCTGCGAAGTCGGGCTGGACTGTTTGAACAGGTGATACTCAAGAAGCTTTACTAGAATTCGCCGACGCATCTCAGGGAGGTTGGGTTTCACCTTGAGGTACGATTCCACCATAGAACTACAGCTATGGGGATTCATTTTAGCCTCTTAGACTCAGAACTGCTCTTGATTTCTTTCTCAGCCTGCTTGAGGTATTCATCAGACGTTTTGATGGCTGACCCGCACCGAACATCCGCTACCCGGCTGGAGAAGCTATGGAACGCTGACTGCGTTCCCTGCCCGGATTCGCAATACAGCGCGACGTTCTGCCTGGCAAACCCGAGAGACTGCCCAGTCGACACTGCGTCCATGTCAGCAGACAAGAATGTGAAGTCCCAGCCGTCCTTCGTCTTCTTCTCGATCAATTGCTTAACCCGGCTGAGCTTGAACTCGACGCTGGCGTTGTCTTTCCCGTCTGTGAGCACGACAATAACGACTGCATCGGGTTTGTCAGCAGGATCGGCTTTCGCGATCCGCTCTTCGACCTCGTTAATCGTTCGCCCTACCGCGTCGATCAGTGCTGTCTGTCCTCGGGGGACGAAAGTCGTCCTGTCCAGTGGGTCGACGTCTTTCAGGAGTTTCCCGGTGAAACAGAGATTGTACTGATGGTCGAACTGCACGTACGTCATCACGGCTTTGCCGCTGAGTTTCTTCTGGGACTCAAGAAACGCGTTGAATCCTCCGATTGCGTCATCACGCATGGTTTCCATCGAGCCGCTGCGGTCAGCAACTACAACGATCTCAACTGAGTGTGGTGCGTTCACCTTGGGTTTCTGCTGATTCTCGGGCTTCTGGTCGCTGTCAACGATCACGTCCACGCTTTTCTCCTTGAGGATTGTTCTTGTCCGGCTCTGGGAGCCACTCGCGCCCAAATTTCTTCCGGACGTCCGATATGAGATTCTGTTCCGACTTCTTCTCAGGCTGCTTCGGAGATCCGTAGACCACCGGTGTGTCGCCCACGCGCACAACAGTGGCCTGCTCCTCACGTACTGGTATCTGGTTTGACGCCAGATGCGCCACGAACGGTATTTTGCGCTGCCTGAGTTCAGCGGCCATTTTTGCCATCTCAAGCTTTGCGTTATCACCGGTGAACGCA
>WJIN01000425.1 GCA_014730295.1 Promethearchaeota archaeon
ATCAAAAAGAATATGAGACCTTGCTGAACCGAGAGAATTTTATCGAAACAACGGGCGGAACGCAAGCAGACTTTTTTATTCTTCAATATGCGAAAAAGGAGGACGCGTACATCATCTCTAATGATATGTTCAGAGACTTTTATGAAATGTACGGGGAGGAGTGGCTCGTCGAAAAGCGAATCGCGTTTGAGTTTGCCGATGATAACCTATTTTTCGATAAAATAGCAATCATTTGAAAATTTTAAAGCTAATTAAATTTATTAAGTTTCATTCTTATTTTTTAAATGAACTTATGCTTCCAGAAGATATTATCTCGGTGTTTAATAAAAATCATATTAAGAACTTTAATTATATTATCCATCTAGATAATCTGAAATCTATTTTCCAGTATGAAATAGTATGTAGAAATTTATTAACACAATATGATCTTATTTATCATGATATAAGTAAAAAAAAATATCAAAAAAATCGATCAAAAAATTTTTTAAAATTTTTCCCTAATGAGGATATTCATGATTATGTCCCCCTTTATATCTCTACTCACACTCCAATGATAAAAAAACTTTCAAGCCCCTACATAAAATATTATGCTGTTTTAAAAATAACAAATAAAATCTTCAGAGATTTAAAAGATGAGAGAAAAAAGAATATAAAGATTTCAAATCAAAACATCAATCAAACCAGATTAAATGATTTACAAATAAAAAATATTTCAGATTTTAAGAACACAAATGAGTTTGAAGAGTTCTTAAAATGGGATCTTATTGCTAATAGAAATATTTGTAATAATTATCCCGATAAACTCTACAAGGCTGCAGAGGTATTAGTGCCAGGGAAGATAAATCAAAGATTCATAACTAAAATATGTCCTAAGACAAAAGATATAAGATCTGTTAAAAATCATATAAAGAGGGTGCTTGACTACAAATGGTATGAGAAAAAAGAATATCTGCTTGATTTTAACAATAATGAATTTAAAGTTTAGAAATAGATCTTAGATAATAATAATATGAGAGAAATTTGGTAATCACTGTAATTCCTTTAGAAGTAATTCTGTTTCTTTTTTCCAAGTAATCAATTTATCTTCCGCGCATTTTCTACAATAATATTTATTTTGCGTATAACTTGGAGTGATAATACTTTCTTTTAATCGGATAGTATTTATATCTATTTTTTCCCCGCAAGATCTACATTTACTTCTTCCGGACTTTGCTTTCTCAATTTTATATTTAGCACCACCTATCTCGATTGACTCATCAAGATATCTTATTTGAATGTTTATCTCTGTTCCTTCAAAAATCTTTTTGATAATTTGTCTAATCTCACTCCAATCTCCTCCATCGAGTCCACTAGCAATTTTTGGCATTGCTAAAGATTTTTCATTATATTCTAACATCTGATTCTTCATATCAATAAGAGAATCTTTCAATTGCATATAGTATATTTTTTTATAGTCACCTTTAGCCTTTTGCCAGACTTTCTCTTTCGTTATTAGATTATATATTATTTGAGAATCTTTTTTATACCGAATAGCTTTTCCTACTTTTAAATCAGAAGAAATAGAACTCGCCATATCTGGAAACTTCTCTCTAAAGGTTTTAGCAATTCCCTTATTCATATTCCTTGATGCAGTGACATCAGCAGAAATACAATGGGCTAAAACCCATTTTTTCAAATTAATTTGAAATAAATCTCCTTTTACTTCACGATAATTCATATCTTAATTATTTATATTAAGTGAGGAATAAAATTAAGTTTATCTTTGCAAAATTGATATTTTCACTCTTAGATACTTCTAATCAATATTTTTTCAAATAAACCCTCTTCACTAGTTAAAGTAATTTTTAAATTGGAATGGGATAACCAGAAAAAAGCCCATTTGAAGATAATATAAAATTTCAGAGATTTTGAAAAATTGTGATAAATATTTAATTTCAATAAAAAGATTTTCGACTGTTATTCCCCCAAATTCATTCTATTTAACCTCTAAGCAATATACCGGTTGATCCAGGTCTTGAATTCTCCTCTATAGATATTTTAAAACCCGCATTTTTCATTTCCCTAATGAATGAGTTAGAGCGAAAATAATTTTTCAAGGTCTGTCCATGGTGATATCCATGTATAAGGATTAGCCCCTTAGTTTCGTATTCTTTACATTGCCCTAGATGGACTATGACTTCCTCTATCGCATCTTTGAGATAATGTCCATGCAGATCGAGCTGGTGAGTTTTTCTATGGGCACTATAATCCGATTCAGAGCTAAATTTCTGATTACAGTAAACACATTCAATTAGACGTATGTGATGTTTAAAATAAATATGATCATCCAATTTTCTTTTACTTCTTAAAACTCTTTTGCAGTAAAGGCATATAAAATATGAGTGATCTGCAAGCTCTGCTTTTAATTTATTGAGCTGATTTTGGGCTTTATTTAGTAGATCCTTGAAATGCGCATTATTAGGATCTTTTCTTAATTGATCCTTATGATATTCTATTCTCTTTAGAGATTTATTTATTTTAAGTATATGAGATCCTACGCTAAAACTTCCTTCTTTTGTTTTTACTTTTTGATAGTTGGGTTTAATTTCAGGATGATCTGAATGTTCTTTTGAGTTAAAATGAGTATAATCAACCTTGGTTTCATCAGAAATAACTCTAGATTGAGATTTCTCTATTCCTTCACATAAGGATTCAACCTTTTTGTAATATGTATTTCCCTTCGCATATTTAGATTCTATGAGATCTTTCCTTTCCAGTATTTTTAACTTAATCTTTAAAAGTCTGTTATCCAATTGGTTCCGAATTTTTAATTTTTTTTTGATTTCAGTGCGCTCCATCCAATCATGTGCAATTAAATCTAAGATCTTTTCATTTGTAACTAAAACACCTAACGAATGATTTTTATTACTCATATCAGCTTCTCGAGGTATTTCTTTATTTCCAATATCGAAGGATTTTTGAAGTTACTAAGTATATCATATAATGATCTTTTATATTTTAGTATCAATCTGTATAATAATCTAATGTGAAACTTTTAAATAAAAAAAAAATATGATTTTAAATAGAAATCCTAACCTTAATTTAATATTTCTTTATATGAAGAGAAAAGGAAAAAAGAATAATTTTATTATAGTCTAGTATCCTATAAATTAACATACTCTCACTGATTAACAAATAACATCTATTTAGGTTATCAAATTAAGACAAAAACTAATATGAAATGAATTCCATGAAGAATAAAATTTTCATTAGTGCAGTGATTGCTACATGTAATAGACCAGAGTTTCTAGAAAAACGCTCTTTAAAATCTATTGAACAACAGACTAGAAAACCAGATCTTTTTATTATAGTTGATGATTCGTTGAAAAAATTTAAACTTCAAAATAGGAAAATTGTCAAAAACTTCTCAAAGAAAAATGATAATATTATCTATTTAGAAAACGTAAGAACTAAAGGAGCAAGTGGAGCTTGGAATACAGCTTTAGAAAGAATTAAAAAAATAAATTCTGATTCATATATACCAATCTTGGATGATGATGATGCATGGGATAAAAGATATCTGGAAAAATGTGAAAAGAAAATTATCAACGATGATATTGATATGTGTATTTCAGGAATTATAAGATATGATGACAATAATCCAGATGGAATAAAAAAAAATATACCAAATAATTTTAAGGTGGAAGAATTTTTAATTGGAAATCCTAATGTTCAAGGATCCAATCTTTTTATAAAATTAGAATTTCTTTTAATAGCGGGTTGTTTTGATGAGTCTCTAATTAGTACTACAGATAGAGATATTTGTATAAGATTGGCAGATATAAATGAACTAAAAGTTGGTTTCCTAAATGAACATTTGGTCCATCATTATGCAATTTCGGGTTATCCAAGACTATCAGAGAGGAACTCAACAAAAAAAATACAAGGATTAAAATATTTTTATTATAAATATGAGAAAAGAATGGATAATGAACAAAAGATTATATTTTTAAAGAGAGCAAATAGACTATTTGGTCTAAAAGAAATTGAAAATAAAAATATAGAGCATTATATTGAACAATTAGAATCTTTAGATAATTATTAATTGTTTAGAAATGTCTAACGTGAAATATAAAGAAAATAATCAACTACCAATCTCAATTGTAATAAGATGTAGCGATGATTTTAGAGTTTTTGATTGTATAAATAGTATTGATGAAGATGTTGAAGTAATAATTTCCCTTACAAAAAATAATAGAATTCAGGAAAGATTAGAAAAATCCAAAATTAAATACTATATTGCTCCAAAAGGAAATCTCTCAATAATATCCAACTTAGGAGTAAGAATTAGTAACTATGACAAAGTAATAATTACAGACTCTGATACTATTTTTGAAACTGGTTGTATACTGGAATTCTTCCACGCCTTAAATAAATTTGATATTGTTAGAGCAAGTCTGATATTTAGAAAAGATCAAAGAAATGTGTTCTCTAAAATAATTGCGAAAGCGAGAGAGTATGTTTATGAGAAAAATTTAGCCTTTACTCCTGGTTTAGGAATTAATAAATCTATTATAGAAAATATTTCTGGTTTTTTATTCAATTCTCCTGTACCTTGGGCAGTTGATGCGGATTTAAATTTTAGAATAAAAAGAGAAGGTATTCCTATCAAAATTTTAAAATATGCCCATATCCACCATGTTCCAATTAAATTAAAACATGATTTAAAAGCGGCTTTCAGAATAGGGATGGGTGTTTGTGTAAGTGTTAAAGAACTCTCAAAATTATATCCGGATTCAAAAAATATCAAAAGAAATCTGAAAGCAGTAAAGAAAAATGAATATTATTATGTTTTTAAAAGAAAATCATTAATGGTTCTTTTTTATCAAATTATTTGGGATATTTTCTTTCAAATAGGATTTCTAGTTCAAAAATACCTAAATATTTACTAATATCAATAACTTAGTTATTATTTGATTAACAACATACTCATCTAACGTAACTGAAAGGAATTTTCTTCCAGTCCCAGTTATAAGTAATTTGGTTCCTAAGGGGACAATATCTACACATTGTAGGAGGATTTTTTGAATTAATTATTTTTTTAGCTTTGGATAATTGATTTTTATTATTTATTACAAATTTGGATTTGTAATCCCAACAACAAACTAAGAAATCCATATCGCTTGTAACTACAAATGAATTATCTATAATTGGGCAAAACGGTAAGGGAGATCCCCGATATTTTAGATTTCCATTTTTGATCTTATATCTTTCCCCTCTATATTTTAAATCCAGATAATTTCTTGCTATTTTTTTCATTTCTTTATCCTCATTATAAAACATCATAATTGCCGATTTAACCATAATCTCATTAACACCCATAGGAAAAAAGAAGGCCCCCAATTTACTTAATTCATGAATATTATGCTTAAAAATAATAAATTGAACTGTTATATCTATATTTGAGTTATACTCTTCTTTTGCTCTAATAATTTTCTTAAGATTAGTTATAGATTTTTCAAAATCTCCCCTTTTTCTATATTTTTCATACGACTTTTGAGTTATCCCATCTATAGAGAATATTATTTTAGTAAGACCGCAATTTACAATGATTTGTGCTAATTTTTGATTCATAATCTGTCCATTAGTACTTATAGAGCAATATGAGAATCTATTGTTAATCAAATTTAGGATTTTATTAATTTGTGGATGCATCAATGGCTCCCCATAGTTCCATAACTGTATTTTAGGGTCAAATTTTTCTAATTCATCCATCAATAATCGAAATTTATTGATATCCAAATCTAAAATATCTCTTTTTACCTCACCCCGGCCTTTTGGACATAAATAGCATTCAAGGTTGCATCTACTTGAGATCTCAATTTGGACATGTTTGGGTTTTACTGGGATCATATTCTTAATAATTAACTTATTATTTTCTTGTAGAATTTGTCAAAAACCTGTTTTTGCTTTTTTGGATTTTCCAAATAATTAAAATGTCTCGAATGTGTCGCTTCTCTTAAGTAATTATTTAAATTATCAGTGGTGGCGAAAAAAACAGAAATGAATGCTCTCCTACAAGCTGTTTTAAACAATTCTTCGTAATATGGAACAAAAAAATATCCTATATCCGTAAAAATTAAGTGAGATTCCCCATCTTTTTTAATTTTAATATTAGATGGCTTTAAATCTGTTGGAATCCATCCTAATTCTAGGAATTTTTTCAATAATAATACCATATCCCTTTTTTTAGAGCCTTTATAAGGTTTAAAATCCATATAAGGCATTTTTGCAATTATCAAATTATCAATTAAATAAACTTCAAATGATAAAACAGTCTCAATTTTCTTATTTTTTATAGCTTCTGATAATGCTTTTAATTTTAAATAATTGTGAATAATATATTGGTTTGTATCGATAAATTTCTTATGAAGAACGAAAAGATTATGTGGTAATAATTTTGATTTTAAGCTATGTTTCATCAGTTCTATTTGTTCATTAAAGAGTGTAAAACATTTAAAAACGTATTCCTTATTTGCTAGAATTATTCCTTCTCGACTTTGAATATCAAAAAGGGAATCTTCATTTATTTTGAATGTATTTCCAACCAATTTTTTTATTCTTTTTAAATCTCTATTAATCATTTTAGTTCAAAATCCCTACCAAATTTAATTGATATAATCTTTGCAAATCAACATTATTTAGATTAGATTTATTTAATATTCTCGTTATGTTTGCTGTTAGATTTTTTTTTAGTTTTGGATTAAATTTTAAAAATTGGGGGACAGAATCTCTATCATATCCGAAATTTACAAAATCAAAACCCAATTTTTTATATTTTTTCAGAAAAAGTGGAATCTCTTTTATATTTTCTGTTGTTAAGGTCATTCGACCAAAAATAACTAAATCACTTTTATACATTTGCCTAAATTTTCTTAATAAATCTAAAGCATTTAGAACCTTTTCAAATTTAGAACCAACATTTATCTTTTCATGGGTTTCCTTAGTGGCAGAATTTATCGAAATAACTACAGCTTTAGCTTCTTTTGCTAGTTTTTTTGCCATAAGCTCATCTATTAATGTTCCATTGGTCAATAACATATATTTTTTTTCCATTTGAGTTAAGTAGTTCAAATATTTAAGGCAATTTTCTATACATAAAGGTTCCCCACCTTGGATTAAAATATTTTCGAAAGGGGAAATATCTATATTTTTGATAAGAATTTTATGATCCAGAACAGTTTTATCTTTTTGGTAATTTTCAGGATGTTTACACATAATACAATGAATATTACATTGTTCTGAAAAACTGATATGTAATCTTTTTAATTCTCTATACTTAATCTCTATTTTATGAGGATTTTTGAAATTTTGATTAGTCTTTCTGACGAAATTGCATTTTTCATAGCATTCTAAATTACCATTTAATGATTGAGCTCTATAATTTTTTATAATCTTGTTGTTAATGAGTTTTTTAAGATTTGATTGGTAAATATTCCCTATTTTTTGAGGTTTAACCAAACAGCAAGAATAGATGTCACCATTCTTTAGTATTGTAAATCCATCCCATAAATCTGGACAATATGTATTTTTAAAATTAATAATATTCAATCTCCAATTATTTTCTCAATATTATCAACTATGATATAGTTCTTATCACCCAAACTACTTTTTATCCTTTCTATATAAAAAGGATCACAGTTCACACAAATAAAATTTTGGAATTTATTCAATTTAATATTTACATATTTTCCATTTAGTTGCCATTTTCTGATTTGCTTACATTGATTTTTTAGTGATTTTAGAGATATGGGATAATGATTTGGGTTGGCCATATTAATATCATACCAAGTAATAGGATGTTTAGGTTCAATGAAGCCATATTTCCCACTTAAAATAATCCAATAATATCCTTTTACTTTTAAGTTGAATAATTCATACCATTCTAAAAATTTCTTAAATTCTTTACCATAATAAGCTTTCTCCGCTGCATAATATTGATCAGTTTCTTTCATTATATCCCATATCTTCTCTTTTGTACAAGAAACAATAAATAGAGATTTATTTGGGTCTAATTTGAAGATTTTCTTAATAAGATCTATTTTTTCAGATATCTTTTTGTCTTTCAATTTTTTTCTCGTTTTAGAATTTTAATTCAAATTAATTTTCTTTAAATATTTTTCAAGGAGTAGTTTATATCTCATTTCTTTGATCGATTCATCTATTTTTCCTTTTAAATCATAAGAATCGGCTAATGGATTATCTGAATATTTGAAGATATATATAAAACTAAATCTAATTTTATCGAGTAAATTTAATGTTTTCTTAAAATCTTTTTTAGTTTCACCCGGAAATCCTACTATGAGATGAGTCCCTAAATGAATATCAGGCATTAAGCGATTAAAATAAGAGAGTTCTTCTATAACATCTTCAATTCTATATGGACGACGCATGTTTTTTAAAATTCTATTACTCCCTGATTGAATTGGAAAATTTAGTAAACCTATATTTTTCTTATTTTTTTTAAATAAAAGTAATAAATCATCGAAGAATTTAATAAGCCACTGAATTCCAAAATCTTGGAAATAGATTTTATATTCTCCATTAATAACGAAAATCTTTTTTAATATTTCCACAATATTAGTATTTATGTCTAGACCATAAGCGCCAGAATCACCACCAGTGAAGAATATAGTATCTATATTCTTAGAAATAGCACCTTTAAATTCCTTAATTACATCATTTACTGGTTTGCTTTTTAATTCTTTTGTAGCAAAACGAGTAACACAATAACTACAATTACCTAAACAACCATAATTCAATCTGATTTTATATCCTCTCTTTGCTTTCTCATATTCTTCACGATATTTACTATAATGGATATTTATTTTTTTCCCGTTATGAAATCTATTCTCAAATTGCGTAATATTAGGATCTGGTATTTCTTGATATTTTACTTGAGATTTGATTATATTATCAATTCTTTCTGTTTCTCTCAGAGGTAAAATCCCAATATTTTCTATATTTTTGAGTCTTAGAGGATTAATTGATGGTAAACATCCACCAATGATAAATTTTGATTGTTCCTTTCTCTCTTTATTAATTAATTTGATATTATCTATAGAAATTTCCTCAAATTCTTTTATAAAAGCACATGTTATATAAAGTATTATATCTGCATCGGAGATATTTTCAGATTGAATGAAATCATTTGCTTTAAAATAATATATAATTTTTTGAGCGTCTAACTTTCTTTTTTCACAACCAATATAATCAACATAAAACTGAGTTTTTTCTTTTAACATTTTTTACAAATCTTGTCTTTTTCAATCAATAATGCCAATCAATATTTAATAAATCCAAGATCTTTATTTTAATTCTAAATAAAAGATTATTTATAATAGCTCGTGAACCAATTGTATTGAAGTAAGTATCAAAATAGATTTCCTTACGTTTCGGTCTACTTTGTGGAAATTTTTCTCTCCATTTACCATAATTTTTTGTTGCGATACAGAAGATATAAATTGAAGTTCTTTTATGCTCATTATAATTAATATAGAGTGTTTTAAGTCCATTCTTTTTGAACAATTTTATTATAGCTGTCGGAGTGAAACGCCAATAATCTTTAAATTTCTCTCCATGTTCTAATTGAAGAAAAGGAACGACGATAATAACAATATCATTTGTTAACAAACATAGATTTTCAAAGGCTTTTTTAAAATCATAGATATGTTCCAATGTAGTATGATTAAATACAACATCAAATTTTTCAATCAAATCATCTTCTAAATCCATTTCCAAATCTAATTTAATTTCATTTTTATTTATATTATTTTGAAAACCCTCCTCTTTCTCAGGAGGATTTGAAATGTAATATTTAGAACAATTCTTAAAATATCTGCGATAAAAGTTACCTTCTTTATCTATATCTTTCCACCCAGAAACGTTTATTACTTCTCCTCTGTATAAATGACTAAATTTTAAAAGTTCCCTATTTGACCACTCTCTGGGTACTCGAAATTTTTTGTCTTTAAGGATCATCGATATATTATTTGGTTTTATAATAACTTTAAAATAATAAAAATTTAATATTTTTTATTTAGATTCAGATTTTTAATCTTATTTAATGAGAAAACGAGTTTCTCCTTGATTTTTAGTCATCTTTCTCTTTAATCGGAATCCGGCTTTTTTTATTTCTCTAATAAAACCGTCAGATTGGATATAATCTTTCAAAATCCTTCCATGGTGGAATCCATGGATGATGGTAATCTCTTTAATATCTTTCACTCGACACTCCTCTAAAAAATATAAAATCTCGTCAATTGCCTCCCATAAATGAAGTCCGTGAATATCGATTTCCATCTCTAATAGTATTAAAAGGTTCTTTTTTTATGTTTTTGTAAATTTGAATGGATTTTGTAATTATCCGAATTATCTTAATTGCCTATTATATCATAATTTTTGTAAATAAATTTTGATATTGATGAAAATAAGACTTTAAAACATCTAGTCCTTGATAATGTTCCATTTTAATATGCATTTTTTCAAGATTTTTATTTGCTATAGACAAAAAATTTTTTGCTCTTTCTCTATCTCTATATTCCCAAAATAAAAATGATTTCAAAGAATTTGAAATAAAATCCAATATAAGACCAAAATTTTCAAAAGTTTTAATTTGAAAGATTTTTAAAACATCTATTTGATCCATGCGTAAGTAATACCATCCCAAATATTCGATATAATTATCAAGATATAATAATGCCCATTCTAAACCAAAATTTCTATATATAATTATTAACATTTCATATAGATATTCAAATTGATGTGTTGTAGAATAATATAGATTAATATCTAAAACCTCAATCAATTGAGCTGTATCTTCTTTTAATTTTTTTTTCATACTCTCCCATTCTTCTATATCCCACTCGCTAGGCACTTCATATTTTTTTGGAAATACTACTTTAAAGACATAATCATCGTTTTCAAATTTTTTAGAAAAAATCCCTTGAATTTTCTCAAGCCTATTATCTTCGATTTTGGAAATAGTTGAGTTTCCAAATTTTCTTCTTCCTTCTTCTTTAATTTTATAATTTTTTGGAATCACATTAGAATCAATATTAAGTAAAGATGTTATATCAAAATCTCCTGGTATTTCTTCCATTACGTTTTCCATAATTCTTACTTTTTCTTTCAAATCCCATTGATTCATATTCAAAAGTTCTTGAAAAGTGTTAATATTTTTAAAATATGGTATCAATTTGAATAAAAGAATGCCTATTTCAATGTCTTTAGGATATTTATTTAATAAAAATTGAATTATTTCTGATATTTTCTCAAAATCAAAGATTTCATATCCTTTAAGATATATATTAATGATTTTTTTGTAAATAGGATGAATATACTTCTTATCTAAATTCGGGGCAATTATATCTAATATATCAGTAATTTCATGTTTAACTTCTTTATTAATTTTTTCGCCTTTTTCTATTATATTTGTTAAATGATCTAACCTTTCTGTTGTTTGTCGAATTAAAAAAGCTATCTCGTCAAAATTGGCATCCTCAGTCAATCCAATTTTATTTTCATTGATCTTCTTGAAAATGTCATCAGAAATAGCGCTATAACTGAGCCTAAAGTCTTTTTCTTCTTTGTTTATTTTCTTTTTTAATTCTTCATAAGATTCTGAATGATATTTCTGATAAATTCTTATAAGAAAAAGCAAATGACTCTCAAGTATAACTGATTCTAACATCAATTTCTTATGGACGGGATTAAAAAGATCTTTAATATTATTAAATAATTTAGAGATCAAGTTCTCAAGATATTCAATTTTTTGATCTGTGTTTATTTCAGAGGGAAAGATAAATTTTTCAAAGGTTTTTTTCTCCTCAGTTGAAATCATTTGTGGTGATAAGAGATATTCGGACCAATAAGTCATTTTCTGCTCGTTTGGGAGAAGCTGTAATGGAGGAAGTGTATAATTTTGGTCATTTTCCGCTATTCTTATTCTTTCTAAAAAACGGAAGATATATTCTCTAATATATATCATAAAACAGATTTTAAATTTATAGAAGAACTCTTGAAGTTCTGTTTTATTGGTTGAGCTACTTCTAACTTCATCATAAATAAAATTTGAAAATTGTAATAGAAAATCAAAATTTTTTTTTAGATCGGCTTCTGGAAATTCCCAACAAATTATAAATTTTGGAAAATAAGTTTCGATTCTTTGTCTAATAAGATAAAGAATTGGATCATCGTACAGCAAATAATATTTTTCTTCTTGTAGTTTTCTCTTACTTTTTAAAACAAATTCTACGATTTTATCAGAATCTTTTAGTTGATCGATTAGATCAGTAAATTTATATATTTTAAAATTATGATAGTTGCTAATAAAATCATATTTTTTATCAGGATGACTATATACTAAATACAAAGCCAAATCAAAGAATAATGTATAATTTTCTTCAATTCGTTCCCTACTAAAATCGAAATATTTTAAATATGAATATAAATCACCAAAAAGTTCTCTATAAGTTACCGGAAGTGAGAGTTGATTCAGATATGGGTATTCAGTTTCTAAATATCTTGTAAGTATTTTATTAATTGTCTGCCACTCATATCTACTTACCATAATCTCTCCAATTTTAGTCTTCTCATTCTGTTCTTTATATTCTTCATAGAATTTTTCAGTTAGACGATATTTAGAACGATAATTTTCGTGATCTACTTTAAAATCTTTTATATAATCCAGATTCTTTAAATTATTCAAGTGTCTTGAGAGTGTTGACTCACTTTTTAATAAATCTCCTCCTTGCTCATTTAGTTCAGTAAAGGATTTTTCGGACTCTCTTAACAATTCAATAATTTTTTCTTCCCTTTTTTTTAGATCCATCTTATTTAATTATTATCTTGGCAGTTTATTTGACAGTTGGTAGCCAACTTTCATAGTTAATAGTTAATATCATATTATCTATATAAAATTAACTTAAAAAGTGAGATTGATGGAAAAATATCATATTATTGTAGATGGGTCTAATATAGCATTTTCTCACAGGAATGATAAGAGAAAACCAAAATTAGAAAATATCGAAAAAATGATAA
>WJIN01000426.1 GCA_014730295.1 Promethearchaeota archaeon
GTATTGGGAACCATTCCTTCTAAACCCTCTTCATTGAAAAGTTTAACCCATGTTTGAATTGTCTTTCTTGACGTTTTTATCAATTCTGCAACAGTGGTACAATTTTTAAATTCAAGCATCAAAAATAGCGCATGATACCGTTCTTTAAGCTTTTGATTCCTTTCTTTCTTATAGAGCTTCACGAGGTTATCATGATCGGGAGAACTCCGAGTAATTTGAAGTTTTCTCATAGAAGAAAACACATATTCCTTCTTTATCTAAAGGTGTGATATGTCGGTGATAAGAGCAAAAGTCAAAAAGCATGTGAAATTACTTAAGACGTCATAAATAAAACAAATTATAATAATTTTTTATTATTCTTTTATTGTTTTATATACAAAATCTGATATTATTTTATTCATTACTTTAAAATGTTCTTAGGAATTAAAAACTCTATAAATTAATATTTTAAAATTATGAAAATTCATATGAAGAAGATTCAAAACAATGTAAATGCATTTATTATATCAACAGGTAGAACAGGTACTAAATTCTTGACTTCTTGTATAAGAAGTACTTTCAATAAGATAACTTTGCGACATGAACCCGGCAGGGAAATCCTTAAGCTCAGATTTCTTTTTGGAACTTCTAAAATAACTAAGAAAGAAGCAATTCACTATTTTTTAGAAAAGAAATATGATTATTATGCTAAATTGAGCACAAAATATTATATTGAATCAAATCCTTATCTTATCTTACTTATCCCAATCATTAGAGAATTATTTCCTAAGTCAAAAATTATTTTCATTACTAGAGATGGAAGAGATTGGCTGCGTTCTGCTTTTAGTAGAGGTCTTTATGGTTCCTTCTTGTTTAGGACGAAGCTACCAATAATTAATATTTTGAGAATGATTCCAGATGAATTATATAAGATTAAGAATATTTTGAAACTCAAGAACATAAATAGTTATTATAGAGATCTCTGGAGAATAAGAGCTCCAGATTTTAAAGAAGATCCATTTAGAAACAATTGGAGAATTATGGACCAATTTGAAAGATTAGCTTGGAAATGGCAAAAATTGAATGATTTAGGACTGAAAAGTATTGAAAATGATAAGAATTCTATAGTCGTTAAATTTGAGGAGATATTCAATACTAATGATTTTTCTGGTTTTTTTAAGATATTGGATTTTCTTAAACTCAACTACGATAAAGAAGATCTTAGTATGAACATACCCATGCTTTTTTCAGAGAAGATTAATAAAACAAATGATTATTTAATCTCACACTGGAAAAACTGGAATAGAGAAAAAATCATTAGATTTAATAAAATTGCTGGAGGGCAAATGAAGAAATGTGAGTATAATTTAGAATATTAAATTCAGTTTCTGAAAAATCTTCCTATAAAATTCAAACCCCTTCGAATTAGTCGATGAGAAAAGTTCTCTTTCGAAAATATTCTTAATAAATATTTTATATCCTGTTTTGATAATATTTTAAAAACTATATTTAGGACAAAATATATTGTGAAAAATATAAGAATTGAGAATACTTGCAAATATTCTACTATTGAAATCTGCAATGAATTAGAAATAAAAAGTCTTAAATCTCTTAAAATTAAGAGATCTAATATATAAACAATGAGCAATGCTATAAAAAATGAGAAATATTGCATGAAATATTTCAAATAATTCATTTTAATTTCAAATATTACATAATTGAGTATAAGAAATATAATAAATACGAGAATATTTGAAATAAAAACACCCAAAATAATAGCACCTAAAATATCAAATACAATTAAACCTATGATGAAAAATATAAGTTTTATTAAGAATGTTAAAATATTTACCGGAACAATATATTTTACTTTATCACTTGCTCTCAATAAACTAAAGAAGAATGTAGCTTGAACATTAAAAACAATTGCTAAAATCATCCATTTTAACAATGCTGAAAATTCTAAATAGCTTGCTCCATACACAAAAACCAAGAAAAAATCGGAAATAAAAAATAACGCTCCAGAAATTAATAGAATAATATAAATGGAGTAATGTAGTGATATATTATATATTTTAATTATTTGGCTCTTTGATTCGTTAACATTAAGCTCAGAAAAGGATATTGTTAATGGTTGACTCATAGATGCGACAGCTTCAAAAGAAACACTATTATAATTATTTGATATATTATAACCCAAAACTGCGACCTCCCCTTCAAAAACTCCAATGAATTGTGTTCTTAATTGGTTAAAACTACCTTGAAGAAAAGACCATACACTTAAATGGGATCCGTATGAAACCAACTCTTTCAATACAAATTTAATGGAATCTTTTTTTTCTGGCGTGTCTTTTATTTTATATTTAAAAATTCTTATAATGTTAAAGATACTAATTACCAGAGGAAAAGTATAAGCTAGGAGATTAATAAGAGCTATCATCTCAATTGTTTGTAGAGATATGAAAGAAAAATAGACAATCAAACCACCAATATAAATAAATTGTTGTAATAATAAAAGATAAAATACAACTTTAAACAGATTTAAGGCGCGAAGGACATTATTTAAGGTTTTATATAAATCAAGAATTAAGATTAAAGGACAAAGTATTAAAAAAAGGTGGGTATATCCATTTAAATTTATCCGAAATAACTCAGTTAAACCATAATATAATAAGATACTAATAAAGATTATATATACTCCAAAACCTATCCTGATTAAAAGAGATATTTCTACGAACCACTTTAGTCTTCTATAATGTTTTAGAGCTCGATATTGTGGTATAAAATAATTAAATGATAGCCCTAAGCTAGGGGGAAAAAAGCTCAAGATTAAAGTAAAAATCGATACATAAGAAAGAGTCAGCACTAAAAAACCCCATGATTCTTTAGAAACCATTCTGGAAATTAGAAATGATGATAAGATAGAAAAAAAGAATCCTCCATAACTGTGTAAAAATGAAAAAATAGAGTTCTTCGCTAGTATTTTATAACTCCTGTTAATTTTTGGGGAACTCTCATCTGATTGCATTTTAACCTAAAATTGGTTTTAAGTTGAAAAAGATTCAAATATAAAAATTAGAATCCAAAATTATTTATGAATTTTTTTAGTAGTTATTTACACTAAATTTATCAGAAGCTAATAATTTAAATTTAAAAAATAATTAGCATATTTTTCTTAATTTTACTAAATCGAGAAAATGGTCATATATGAACATTTTAATAGTTACTGATGATTTTTATCCAAATAGAGGTGGGATTGCCCATACTATGTGTAATTTGTATACTTTTCTAAAAAATGAAGATGATAAAGTTTTTGTTATAAATCCCAACATGCAAAGTGGGACCATTCTTAAACTAATGAATTCTAGAGTTGATAATTTAAAAAAAATCTCGCTTAGGTTTATATCAAAGGTTAAGAATTATTTTTTTCTATTTTACATTCTTTTTAGTATATTATTTTATAAAAAAGTTAAAATTTCTCATCGATTAAGTTTTTTAATATATTTTTTTTATAGATTTAAGATTTCAATGAATATTATTGATAATATAAGATTGATGTACCCTGTATTAAAGAAAAACAAATTTGACCTTATACTAGTTTCTCATGGAGGATGGATTTTTCCTCTGGGATTTATTTTAAAAATCATTTTAAAGAAAAAACTTGTTCTAATGGTACATGGTAACGATTTTCTCGTAAAAAATCCTATATCCCAAAAAACGAATTTCTTTTTAAATACAGATAAAATCATAGTTAGTAATTCAATAATGAAGAATTTAATAAAAAAAATCCATCATCTTGAAGACAAGCAATTAAAAATTATTCATAGGGCTTTAAATATTAGTCAACTCTATGTAGATCAAAACAAAAGAGAATTACGGGATCTATATGATATTCCGAAGAATGAATTTATAATTTTAAGTGTAGGTCGCCATGTTGAAAGAAAAAACTTTGACTTAGTTATCAAATGTATAAAGGAAATATACGATGAAGAATCTTCAATTAATATCCATTATTATTTAATTGGAGAAGGAAAGGAAACAGAAAAATTAAAACTTTTAACCATTGATTTAAAAATAGAAAAAAATGTCACCTTTTTGGGGGAATGTAGCGAGAATAAAAGAAATCATTTTTACAAATTATCGGATTTATTCATTATGACTCCAAAATTAAAAAAAAATTCCATCGAAGGATTTGGAATTGTCTTTATAGAAGCAAACTATTATAAATTGCCTTGTATTGGTTCAGACCATTATGGTGTTCGATCAGCTATTATAGACGGAAAGAGTGGTTTTTTAATTGAACCTAATAATCTCTCCCAACTTAAAGAAAAAATAATGGAATTATATCGGGATGAGAGTTTAAGAGAAAGAATTGGTGAATTTGGGTACGAAAGAGTAGTCCGAGCATACACATGGGATAAAGTAGTACATGATTACATCGAGACTTTTATTAACTTATCCCGTTTATAATTAGATGATGATAATATACCAAGATTTATTTAATTTAGAATTTTTACATCTTTAGATTATTTAATTTTGCAAATTTTCAATTAAAATAATAACCTTTATGA
>WJIN01000427.1 GCA_014730295.1 Promethearchaeota archaeon
AGATATATTTATAACTAGATTTTCTCCCCCTCATATTCTATAAGAGATTAATTTAATTATTTAGAAGAGTTTAAATTCTTTTTTTCTTCCCACGCCTTAAATCGCTCCTCGAAGCCTAAAGATGTATTTTCCAGCATATATTTTGAAAAGCGCATACGATAATCTATATCGGCGGAAGGCATAAATGTAAAGAGATCTTTAAATTCCGAATCTTCAATCGGAAGAAGTGCTTCTTTGAGATCGGAGAGGACACACTTCGCGGGATGAGTATTCACATCAAGTTTCGACACGAGGGAGTGTAATGTATTGCTAATAGTTTCTGCAAATCTCGAAAATAGGGGAGTAGGGAATATCTTTTGGAGAAAGTCCGCGAATAGAGTGAGAGAATCGAAAACTGTCTCGATAAGCTCAAATTTAGCAATTATAGTATGCACAATTTCATTAAGCCATTGATCTTCGGCTATAGTCCACTTGCGATGTTTGGTTAAATAATACGCTGCATCCATCAGTATCCTGATTGCATAAAACTCATTCAAATTTTTGGTATTTTGAAGGGAAAACTTGATAAGTTCTTTATAGTTATCCTTATCAATTCCGTTTTGGATGATCCTTCCTAAGGCATCCTTCACGGTATATTGTCCATCCGTCCGATTCATAAATGAGAGTAAATTTTGGCAAAAATCAGAAAATATTTTATTTTCAAACAAAGCCAGGTCTTTGTCAAAAAAATCATCGAGAAAATTGGGAATACGCTCTTCCATATAACCCGTCTTCATACATTTGTGAAATGATTTATTTACAATGACCATAAATTTGGTGAAGTACGATTTAGGGAGGGATAATTCCATATCGTAATACCCCATATATTTAATCATCTCTTCTACGGGGTATCGTTCTGTGACTAAGTCTTCATAAAAAGTCTCATATAAGGTCTCTTTCTGTTCTCGGGTGAGAGGCTCAAAATAGCCTTCCCTTAGCAATAACAATTGAATTTTGGGATCACCCTCCGTAAATCGGAACGCGACCTCATCGGCATATCTTTGTTTCGCTTTAGGATCTCCTTCTTTCACTAAGCGTTTAAGGAGTTGAAAAGAAAGATTACTATGAAGTAGTCTTGTATCATAATCGTGCTCTGCCCAAGCTTGAAGATTGGAGCAGTGTGCGATAAATTCTTCGTAGGGATCAAGTGCTGGAACCGTAAGATCTTGGCGTAGCTTTAATTCCTCATAATGTTCTATTATTTTATCTATTGAAGATAAGTCCCCGAACTCCTCCAAATCGATCTTCGGAATAGACAAGAGAACACTTTTACAAGCAATAAATGGCGCCCTCTTAATATAAATCATGATTTCTCCATCTTCCAATTTAACCGTTATATACTCATTTATTTTCAATTCGTGATTTTTGGTATGTGTTTTTGAGATGTGTATCACCTGGTAATTTTTTGGAGTTAAAATTATATTTTCAATATAGTTTACTTTTATGAAGATATTTTGACGGATCTATTTAAAGTGAAAAAATATAATCTCAGATGAAATGAAATATATCACAATGATTTTTTTTGATAATTAAGGACCGATCTTATTTCGATAGGTTTTTTGCTTTATATACAGACATATAAATAGTAGATTATGAGTATAGAACTATCTAAATTTAGTGATAATGATATCATCTATTCACTCGCTTCAAAACTCAAAACATCTTTAGAAAAAGGTGCGAGTGATGGGGAATTATCACGGATTACAAAGCTCTTGATTCAATTGCTCAGAAAAAGGAAAAATACAACAAAAGCAAGTTATTTATTGAGCCTGATTGCAGAACAGAATCCCTATGAACTCTCTCTTATTTATAGAAATATCATTGTTAAACTTTTAGAAATTGAAAAAGCGAAAACGAGGGTAAATTTAGCTATTATCCTCGGGGAATATATACTGATTAACCGAAGGAGCTCGACTTTTGAAGAAGATCTCGAAATCCTCATCTCCTTGATAAATGATTCAAATTCCCAGGTACGCAATAATGCGATCATTTACCTTCTGAAACTCAATTCAATAGATTCAAAATATCTCTCTCATCCTAAGTTTATCAAACACCTCCTCGAGCTTCATAGCACAACTGACGACACCACCATCAAGACCGACCTTAGGACTCTTTTGAACACACAACCGATCTTATTTTTAGATCAATATAATAAATTAATTCCGAACACCCCTAAAAATATGCTGAAAACCGATCTAACTGATTATCTGAAATTTCGGAATATTCGACAAGACGAGTTTTTCGCGGAGTATTTCAAATATATAAAAACAAAAAATACCCTCTATATCGTCAGCAGATTCCATTCCCGTTTCCACCCGCATCTTATCGAGCTCAAACAAGATTCTTTTGAGAAGTTTTATACTCAAGATAAGAAGCTTTCCCCCGAGATGATTAATATTTTTTTTTGCCCTATTTTTAGCTCCTCCCATCAAGTTCGAAAGCTGATGAAGATCCTAATCATACAAAAGATTCTCAAAGGGTATTATTCAAACACGGGATTTTATTACTCAACCGAATATTTTGTGAAACTTTTGTTAAGCGAAGTGAATGCCGTCGGAAAAATATCTCTTGAAGCATTTTCGCATTATCCCAAACGCTTTCTTTTTAGAGCGCTTACCAAAATTCAATCAAAATACCACATCGACCTTCTCTGGAATACAAAAAACACAGAGGTATATTCCTTCTCGAAAATCATTACTTCTATCGCCTCACAATCGCATAATTCCCCGATAATCAACTTTAACCATTATCACGTTATTTTTAACTCCAAAGATTATGAGAAGCTACTAGAACTATCGAAAAATCGGGGCTTAATTTTAGAAGAGTACGAGCATAACAATATCTTTCTTACCACGATGGGAAAGAACCTACTTACAAATTATCTTACCGATTCAAAACAGATCGGCAAATTCTCGACCAGAGAAATCTATGAAGCTACACGAATTCCCGAAGAGATTTCAATTCTGTTCTTTAGAAATCACACAGATCCCCGCATCGGACTTTATAATAAGTCTTTTACCTTATTTTACTATAATTCCTATCTCAATCGATTTATTAGAGATAAGTCATTCCAAGACGTTATTAAAGTTTTAGCAAAGATGCTCGGAAAAGCACCTGAGGTAATCAGCGAACAATTAAATAGAAATCGTTTAAGCTTGATTAAAGAGATCGATGAAAAAAAAGAAGTCTCGATACACGAATATACTGAAAAGCTCGGAGTATCCCAAGAAGGGTTTGTAAAATTACTAAATACAAGAAAATTGGTCTTTCTCAAGCAAGGGGATACTTTGCTGTTCGATACCGCGAAGATTGATCAAGAAAAAAGACGATTAAAGCAAGTAATTATTGAACTTACACAAAATGAGGATGATTTCGAGCTCAACGAAAAACAATTTAAATTGCCCGAAACGTTTGCCTATGATATTACCCGCAAACTCCTTGAAAATAAGAAAATCAAGGGGATGTTATATCGCGATCATGAATCTAATAAATTTCGATTCATAACAGAAAATGGATTAAAAACGACATTTGAGGAAAATAAATATAAGATCTCTCTTCGGGAACTCTTCCCCGAGAAAAAAATATATTTGGAGATCGAGACCGAACTAATCAATAATGTGATTAAAGAACTCATTAAGGAAGAGAAGCTGACTGGAGAGTATTCGGAAGAAAGTATGAAGTTTATCAGCACCAATCTCCGGGATGCGGAAACATACCCCGAGATCGTTAATGGAATTGTAAGAAAGGGAGAGGAGTTCATCTCTTATTATGAAACAGGGCTGAGAAGGATTTTTAGAATTCTAAAAATTCGGGAGAGAATATTGACTCCAAAACAAATCGAACGCGGACGAAACATCATTGAAAACATCGTAAAAAACCATAAAAAGTGGTTCGACGAATTTGACGCGATCATTCACCGCACGATTCAGCATTACAAAGAAGATAAAAAGATTAGTAAGAATTCGGAAGTGATAACGGTGAAGAAACTCACAGATAATCCGCAGATCAAAGAACTAACCGACTTACTCGTTCGGTATCGGGCAAAACTAAACAGGCTTGCGGTAAAATACGATGAGTTATTATATCTCAGACGCAAATATTTTAAGGATCGTCTTAATTTCAAATTAAAAAGCAAGTTCGAGAAGTTACTCCAAGAGTTCAAGCCCATAGAGAGTCGAATAAAACCAAGAGATATAGAAAAGAGAAATAACATCTATAAATAAAATACTTTTAATATTAAATTGATATTTGAATAATTAATAATTAAGTGATTTCTACATATGACAAATCTGGGAAAAAATTCCCCCTTAATGAAAGAAGTTATCAGAAAAGCACGACTCCGAGCTGACTCCTACAACAATAATCACGAAAAATTACCATCTCAAAAATCAGAAGAAGAAATAATATGGGAACTTTATTGGCAGACATTTGATGATACAATTACTAATGAATATCGAACGATATGTCCGTGCTGTGGGTGTACGGGTAAATTTATCAAGGAGAAAATGGACAGAACGCGTATCATAGAACGAATACAAGGAAGAAAAATTTATGGACGAAAGTTTATTTGTATGAAAGACGGCTATGAATGGGTAAAAAAATAGAAATATTGGTATGATTAACTAAATAGGTTAGTTATGAAGAGATCACTAAATAGGCACCCTCTCCGCTTATATTAATTTTTATTTCTCTTTTTTGTTTAAATATACCCATCACAAGAATCTTATCATGAGTAGCCCTAAAAATAGGTTTGATCCCGAGGTTCATATCCTTCCGTGCCCGTTCAATAGTTCCTGCACTCTTCCGCAGACCGAGAATATTTGC
>WJIN01000428.1 GCA_014730295.1 Promethearchaeota archaeon
AATTTTGTGAGGTTAAAGCTGTTGTTCCCAATAGCGTTCTGAATACTTTTGTATTAAAATTATGTTTATCTTGTAAAGCATTTACAGGTAAACTCTCATCCTCGGCATGAAGAAACATACTAATATATAAATGCAATTGAAGATTATATCTAATCCGCATAAACTTATCAAATGTATGGGTTTCGAACCCTTTATCGTTGTCTGTAATATAATCAATATCAGATGTGAAACCTTTTGGATTAGAAAACATCCACTCCTTTACGAGTTGCCGATATCTTTCACCCATTTGTTCAGTAAACCCTTCTTCTTTTTTCTTGAGCATCTTAAAAAAGATAAAATCTTCCTTTTTCGAATTACTGTTCACGATCAAGCCCGTAGTTTGCCCGAAGAAGCTGCGACTATGCGTACTGACCATTCTTTATTCACTCCATTTTTTATGACTCCAGTTGGTGGTAATAATAGATAGCACTCAAAATATTTAAACAAAAAACCCGATCGCCTTGAGATGAAAATGTATAGATATACTAAATTTGACAATATTAATGAGAATAAGAAAGTACTACCAAGGGGGGAGGAGGTCAAGCACCCGCTCAAATGAAAATAGGATTAAAAAAATTGAAACAAGAGCAAAAAAAAGCCAAGAAAGAATTTCATCAATACATAGAAGAGAAAAAGGAGAAGAAGAAAAAAGAGAAAGAAATTTCTGATTTTCAAAAAAAATTCGAACAGAAAGAAAGAAAATTTGAAAAAGAATTAAATCAAATGTCACAAGAAATCTCTTCTGAGGAAAAAACAAATGAAGATAAGAAAGAACTTTCTGATTTAGAAAAAAAAATTCAAAAAGCGGGAAAAGAATTAGAGAATAAGGATTATATAGATTCCGAAGGCGATGATCGCCAGGAGGATCTATCAGATTTGGAAAAAAAGATAAAGGCCGCTGCGGGTGAATTAGAAAATAACTAAAACTCACTGGTTTAGATAATTTAAATTTCTCATAAAGAAATAAGAGAAAAAAAGGGCAAAGAAATTAGAAATAATTTAAGCTCCGTTGGGTACTTTTGAGCACATAAGTGAGCTCCCGAGAAACCCATTAATCCCACCAAAAAATTCTCCAATCAAACTTAAAATCAATATCACTATTAGCACCACCGTAGATTTGGGAATTAAAAAGGTCACACAAAGCAAAATAATAGAGTCAACTAAAAATCCAGATCCAAATATTATTTTTTTCTTAAGCCGAGGTGTGGTGATTTTTTTAAACCTCGCTTTGGCGTCAAATATTCCTGTAAGCATCGCAAGAATAACAGCAAATGGTAGTGTGAATGAAAGTACTTTAATAGTCGCATAAATTTCCGTGGCATAGAAGCTGGGAAAAATTAGAGTTATAACTGTTAGGATCAAGATAAACAAGATAAATCCCAGTGGAAAATGAAGTATGATTGGGTGTGAATTTAATTCCATTAATTTCCTTCGTTTCTCCGACACACGAGGAGTAAATTCCTCGAAGGCACTTCTCGGAACTCCACACGCAGGACAAATTTCACCTAATTTACCTTCTTCAATAACAAAATTACAGTTTTTACAGCGTAATAATTTGGTCATAGGATCTTATTCAAATACTTACTTATTAAAAATTACTTTAATGAAAAATAAAAAAAATTTGCTAACAATGATAAAAAATCAATTAATTTTTTATTCTTTTTGTTCTAAATTTCTTAAGAATTCTTTACGCTTTTTTTCTCCCTTTTCCTCATATTTTGGCCAGAGTCTCTTAACCTGGCTAGGCATACACATAATTATTTTAGAAAGAATGCCTTCTGTTGAGGGGATGCATACTTCCACTTTTTCTTTTAGGATTGCTTTTAATACGCCCTCTGCAACCTCTTCTGGTGGAACTGGATCGTGAAGAAAGGTAAGAGGTGACCCTCCATGCTTCGCTTCAAACTCGAGCATCGGAGTATCAACAGAATCAGGAAAGATTGTGCTTATTTTGATATTATATTCTTTAAGCTCTAAATGCAATGTCCAGTCTAATCCTCTTAATGCAAATTTGGTCGCAGTATAAATCGAACTATAAGTTTCGGGTACTATCCCTGCCAAAGAAGAGATTGTCACAATATGCCCTCCATCAGCTTCCTTCATGATGGGAATTATTTCTTTTGTACAATGTATTGTTCCTAAAAGGTTAACATTAATTTGTCTTTGAATTTCTTCGTAGGAAATATTTTCAAATAACCCAGGCACGATAATTCCAACTGTATTAATCAAAAAGTCAATTTTTTCATATCTTTCTAATGTTTTCCTATAAAGTTCTTGGACCTGATTCAAATTAGTTATGTCACATTCAATAGAAAGAACTTCTTGGCTTAATTGTTTAGATAATTCCTCTAATGATTTGATATTAATATCGGCCAAAGCTAAATTAATTCCCTCTTTATCAAACAATTTTGCAATTTCTCGACCTATCCCCCCAGAGGCTCCCGTGATTACTGCTACTTTATTTTTTAATTGATCTGTCCTCATTTTAATACATCTTAAAATGTTAATTGATTGTTATAGTAACAGTTAGGAGTTTTAACTAAATAAATGATTAACCGATTTCATAAATGTAGTATATTTTTTGAAATTGATACTTTTCTAAATGCTTTCATGAAAGTCAACATATTTTTTGATTATGAGTAATCATTCAAATTGGATTAATGTATTTATAGTATGATGACTTTATTCAACACAATATATGATATCTTTACA
The DNA here is from genome assembly GCA_014730295.1 of Promethearchaeota archaeon. Next base: position 2,752 of record WJIN01000428.1, read on the forward strand.
GTTGTTTTCATAATGGTGTGGGGCGGCTCTTTAAATTCAAGAGGTTCAGACTATTTGAGAAAAATAAGAGAAGCAGATAAAGTGGTGGGATTTCTTGAAAAGCTAAAAGAAAAAATACAATCAGAAGAAAAACACTACATTCGAAAAACGATTGATATTATTTCCGATTATATTAATAGATTATCTGAAGAACAAGAATAATCTCTTTTCTATAATTCTTTTATTAATTTTTTGATAATTGCGATAATCTGATCAGCGGCATTCTTAATTTCTTCTGTAAGTTGAAAATCAAAAAAGGGTAAATCCTCATTTTCATTTATCTCTTCAATTGAGAGTTCTCCTTCTTTGTATTGCGTGAGTTCTATAAATCCCTCAAGACTCTTAGGTACAAATCCAATCATAAATACATCCTTTAAATCTGGAATTTGTTCTAAGAGATAATCTATTACAATATGGATTGGCATTGTATGAGAGCTAATTGGTACAAGATCATGCATATTTTCGCGTTCAATTATTGCAACAGTCCCTGGTTCCTTTTGTAAAGTGCAAGTATCGAGGATAACCATATGAGATGGCCTGAACTCTACTATCTCACTCATACGAGCAAGTGGATCTATTTTTGCGTTAATAAATAGAAAGTTCTCATCGTTTTTATTGAGCAATTCAGTAATAATATAGGGACCAACGGCATCGTCGGTCATTTTTGTCTCCCCAATTCCCAGGAACACAATTCGTTTTGCATCCTTTAATCTTTCAAAGAGTTTTTTGTATAGCTCATTCATTTCTACATTTGAAAATACACGATAAAAGATTAATTTTTATTTTGCAATCTAAAGAAAAATTCATTAAATAAGCTTTACTAGTGAGTAATAGAAAAATGACCGAAGAGTCTGAAGATAAAGAAAAAATTCAAGTTGAGGGAACAGTCAAAAAAGACAAGGTCATAATTACCGATCCTGATGGAATTGAAGAATTTTATGAAGGTAGTTTCATCGGAAACCTAGAAGAGGAAGGAGACGAAAAAATTCTCATTCTTGATCCGATTGAAGTATTATTACTCTGCGAACGAAAACGAATAATTCTCTGGGAGGAAAACGATAAATCCAAAGATCAATATGATTTTGAGGGCTTGATTTCGTATTTCTCCCAATTTGATACAAATTTATGGCAAAAATATGCAATATACATGGATTTAAGAAGAAGAGGATATATAGTCAGATCGGGATTTGGAGATGGAATTGAATTTAGAGTTTTTAAACGGGGGGCGGATTTTCGAGAGGATGTAGCTAAATATCTCATCTATCCAGTATTTGAAGGCTCTCCTATTGAACTTCGAGACTTAGATAAGATCTCTCGTGTAGCGCTTAGCTCTCGGAAAGATTTGGTGGTGGCAACCGTAGATAGACTAAGTAAACCAATTTATTATAGTGTAAAGAAATTTGAGATTCTTAGCAGAGATATTAGTGGAGACAAACGCTAGATACAAGAAATCATATAGGTCTGGATTATTCTACTTTTAGGGTTTAATAATTTAAATAGATAAATTTGATTAGGTAAAAATCCCTATATCTACTTAACTAGGAAGAAATGCCGATTAAAGATTGAAAAAGAATAGTTAACCGATTATGAATGATAAATTTGTATGTGATACCTCAGTAATATTCAACGGGCAAATTATGAGACTTATTGAAGATGGAGATTTAGGTGTCAAGCCAAATATAATTATCCCCAATGTGGTAGTAGCAGAAATTGAATATCGATCAAACATTCAAAAGGAGATAGGTTTTTACGGGATAAATATTCTTAAGGATTTAAGAGAATTTCATACGAAGGGAGAGATCAACCTAATTATTAGTGGAGAGCGTCCAACTAGAGAACAAATTAAACTTTCACCAGGAGGGGAGCTAGATGCGCTTATCAGGGAGGAAGCAATGGAGAACGGCGCCATTTTAGTGACTACTGATCGAATACAAGGTGATATTGGCATATTTGAAGGATTAGAAGTTTTTTATGTGCGAGATCGATCCCCACGTAAACAACGTGAGGTGAGAGAATTACAACTATTACGATTTTTCGATGAAGATACTATGAGCGTTCATCTGAAACGCAATAATGCACCCTATGCGAAGAAAGGTTCACCGGGAAACTGGCGATTAGAGAAAATTTCCAATGAGCCAATAGCAAAACAAGAAATAGAGGATGTTGCGTATGAAATCGTAGAATTTGTAAGGGAAGATGAGCATTCATTTATCGAGATCGAAAAAACAGGAGCGATGGTGGCTCAGATGCGTGAGTTCCGAATCGTCATCACTCGTCCCCCCTTTTCGAATGATGTGGAAATTACGGCTGTCCGACCCCTTGTCACCTTAGAACTCTCAGATTATACCATTAATGAACAATTACGGCAGAGACTTGACAAAGCAGAAGGAATATTGGTGTGTGGCGCTCCTGGAGCGGGAAAGTCTACCTTTTGTGCCGCACTAGCTAATTATTATCTGGATCATGAAAAAGTAGTTAAAACCTTAGAAAGTGTACGAGATCTCCAAGTGAGACCAGAGATCACTCAATATACAAAATTAGAAGGGAGTTTAGAAAATTCTGCCGATGTATTACTCCTTGTTCGACCAGATTTTACTATTTTCGATGAAGTAAGAGTCTTAGAAGATTTTAAGATTTATTCTGATTTTCGCTTATCTGGTGTGGGGATGGTGGGAGTTGTTCATAGTTCTTCAGCAATAGATGCCATTCAGAGATTTATTGGAAGGGTGGAATTGGGGGTATTACCATCAATTATAGATACGATTATCTTCATTGAAGGTGGTGATGTATCCACGGTTTTGGTTGTTAAGATGACCGTTAAGGTGCCTACTGGGTTCAGAGACAAGGATCTTTCGCGACCTGTCATTGAAGTAAGAGATTTTCATACAAGAAAACTCGCCTTTGAAATTTATTCCTTTGGACAAGATGTAGTCTTAAACCCTATCAATCCCATCTCATCGAACAGAGGGTTTCGAAAATTTGAACAACACTCAATAGGAGGGAGGAAAGATTCCAGGGGAGACCGAATACCACTGGATTTTGATGTCAGGGGAAATAAGATCACTATCAACGCTCCGGAGAGATATTCCTCCACGAATATCGAAATTTATTCGAACTCCCAGTTGATTTTCACAGGAGCTTTGAGTAGAAATTCAGATATAAATCTTTCTTTATCCACGCGCGAAGGACAAAAAATCCTAAAAGAATATGATAGAAATAAGGATCTTTATGGGAAGGTAAAATAGTTCATTCTATTGGTTTTGATTAATCTTTTCTTTTATCTTTTCGACAATCGGGTTTAAAACATTATTTATATCATTAAAAAACCTGAGATCTGCCCGATTATCATAAGGAGTCTCACCTTGGTTCAAAATTATTAATTTTGCTCCTTCATTTTGCGCAGCACCCGGTAAATCTGCCGCAGGTGTCACCACTAGGGAAGATCCTATAACAAAAAACACATCTGCTTTTTTGGATTGCTCGATAGCTTCATATAATTCATCTTGAGGTAATGGATCACCAAAATTAACTATACTAGATATCAATCTTCCTCCACAGTAAGGGCAATCGGGCTGGTCTTTTGTAATTGGGCTGGTGCGATAACCGGGCCCATGTTTGGATTTATCCCATCCCGCTTCTTCGAAGGTCATTTTCCTATTACACTGGATACATTTCATAAAAAATTGGTTACCATGGAGTTCAGCTAATTTATCAAAGGGAATCCCCGATTTTGCGTGAAGACCATCAACATTCTGACTAATCACATAATCTAATACTCCCATCTCCATTAACTCTAATAAGGCATAATGTCCTTCATTTGGCTGGACCTCATTCCATGAGACTTTCATCTTCGGTGGAGGAAGTCCTTTATCTCGTCTCGTCCATACACCGTCAGGACCTCTGTAGTCTGGAAGTCCGCTATGCGTTGAGATTCCTGCACCCGTGAACGCCACAAATCTGTTAGATTCTGCGATCCACTCTGCGGCAAGCTCTATTTTTTCTTCTAAATCCATATCTTTTACAAGAAATGTGTTCTAAAAGATTTAATTATTATATGATATAAAAAGGATTTGTTAAAAATCTATTTTATATTCGATTAGTAATACTATTTAATCATATCTTTAAGAAAAAATGGGTTCCTCAACAAAATTAGAATATTTCCCCAGATAAAAAATATAGGGAGGGATTTAAGGCCATCGTCCTGGACCCGGAAATCGACCTGGTCTCCTTCGTCCTAAGGGTCCAGGACCCCAATGTGTATGCATGAATCCTCCATGTCGATTATCATGGAGTACATTATCAATCGAAAGTACAAATCCTACTAAAATCCTTCGATCTGTCTCATTATCAAGTATTTTCAGTGCATATGTATCTTGAAAATCAAATAATCCTCCCAAAAATACATCCCTCCATCGATCTGCTTTTTCTATCTCGGCGACAATATTGCCAGTACTGAGATCCTTGATCTTGTAGCTCCAACCCATAAATTCCCCTTGAGCTTCGTACCATCTTCGGCCATCGGGGCTTTCAAGCCAAAATTTCGGTCGGAAAAAGCTTGTTATCTTTTTTTTTATTCGTGCGATTAAATTACCTTGAGAATCTTTTAGATCTTGAGCTCCTCGAGCTGATACTATTTTCTCATGAATAGTTGCTGCAATAGAACCATCGTTTTCCATTAATTCGATTCTACGGCGGATGCTAAAAATAATTCGATTCATTCTCCCAATAATGTGACCATTCTCATCAAGAATATCTCCGCTTCCCCAATCCCAATATTTTTCCTTCAATACATAATAATTCCTTTTCAAATCAAATAATCCCAATCCATCGGTTACAGGTCCTTTGGAAGATTTTGTTTGGGAAGATAGTTGGGAAGGTTGATTATGTTGTTGTTGAGTAAATTCTAATTTTGAACCGCAATTTTCACAAAATTTTTGATTTCTATCAGAAATTTCCTCTCCACAGTTAGCACAATACATTTTTGATTATTTTTTTATGTATTATTTTTCTAGGTAGAATAAAGAAAATGCCATATAAATCTTTATCATAGTCCAATTTTTAATAGGTTAATAGAAGGAGATCTCGCGTAATTTATTAATAAGCATTTTTAAATTTTGCTCTAATCCATAATGTATAATCATCTGGAATGGCTCTTTAACATATTTTAATTCTGAGATATTATGCGAATCCGCACCCATTCCCACAGCGATTCTATGTTGTTTTATAATATCAAAAAAGAGCTCTTGATATTTGGATGCATAGAATTGAGAATAAGCAGAATTAAATTCAAAATATATATCATATTTTTGAAGAAAAGTAAGCAATATGTCAATATCTCCATAAATAAAAGTAGAAGGGTCAAAATGAGCTAACCCAAATATAGGAAGTTGTTTTTCACTGTTCGTTTGATTTATCCATTGCTCAATTACATTTTCTATAAATCCTATTGATTCTGGACTTTCAAGATATTCAAATAGAATAAGATCGAACTTACTAGGATCAATCAATTTCAAAATGTAATTTTTTGAACTCCCGAGATCTATCTCTATTCCCTTCAAAACTCGTAATTTCACTTTTTCTTCTATAAATACTTTATTTTGGGCTTCAATTCTTTCCAAATACAGATTTATCTTTTTGTAGGAATCCAGTGTCTTTATGATATCGGCTTTCCACGCATTTGAAAAGTGATCCGTAATCGCAATATAGTCGAAATTCAATTCTTTTGCCTTATGGACCATAGTCTCTATATCATTACGTCCATCTGAATAAATTGTATGAATATGTAAATTTATTTTCGGAAATTCCGGGGTCCCAGTCATCATATAGAATTTATACTTCAGTAGCGTTTTAGATATTTTTATTTTATCTAATAATGATTTTCCAATAAATTTGATAAATATTTAATCGAAATAATTTTATTGTTTGATGGTCAGTCTATTGATATGAGAACCATTCAGTTGAATGATACGAAAGAAAATATCCCTGTGTTAGGGATGGGAACTTATGGAATTTTTCCGGGAGAATCGAGAGAAGTATATGAACAATGGAAAAAAGTATTAAGAAAGGGAATTGATTTAGGGATGAATCATATAGATACGGCAGAACTATATGGAAGCGGTCATTCTGAGAAAATAATTGGTGAAGTTATAGAGGAATATGATAGAGAGGAGATTTTTATAACAACAAAAATGCTTCCTTCACATAAAACAGAGCACCAGATGAGAAACGCTATTAACCAAAGTCTTGATCGCCTAGGTATAGAATATGTGGACTTGTTTTTAATTCATTGGTTAGAAAGCGATAGCTCAATTAAAAATATAATGAACATGTTTGAAGCCTTTATTGATGAGGGAAAAACGCGGTATATTGGGGTAAGTAATTTTTCTATATCTGAAGTGAAGGAAGCTATGAAATACTTGAAAAAATATAATTTAGTGACAAATCAGGTGGAAATTAATATAAATAACCAAAAAGAGCTAGGAAATCTCTCTTTTTACCAAAATAATAAAATAATGCTTACCGCATACACTCCAATAGCAAAAGCGAGGTTAACAGGATTAAGCAACAAATTGGAAAATAATTTAATCCATCTAAGCAAAAAATATGAGTATTCTAAATTACAAATCGCGTTGGCTTGGTTAATAAATCATCGAAATGTTATAGCTATTCCGAGAACATCAAACGTCTCACACTTAAAAGAAAATGCAAAAGCCGCAGAGATTTTATTAGATGACTCAGAATTAGAATTACTTAATGATTATGTAAAATACTCTACGTTTTAGCTTCCTTTTCATCTTTTTCTTTTTGTTCCATTTCAGCATTATCAGTTCCTTCCTTTTCATCTTCTTGTTCTTCATCTTTTTTTTCCTTTCCCGCTTCTTCGTCCTTTTCTTCTTTTGCTTCTTCCTCTTCTTCCCCCACCCCAGCTAAACCTGTAAAATCTTCAAGATCTTCTCGTTTTGGAAAATTTCTTCCTTCATGCACTTTTTTAAAATGTTCCTTATGTTTCAGGATTTCATCATGGATATCTTTAAGTTCCTCGTTTTTAAGCATTCGATTATAGAAATCTAAAATAGAATTATAGACCTCTGCAACAAATGTATCTGTTTGAGACATTTCGTAAGACAGATCTCTAAGAAAATTATAATCAATTTTCATTTCAATTTCTCGACTCATTATTTCCTTTTCAATTTCTCGGCGTAAACGTCTCTCTTCAAAATGACTCCATATCATTTCATAAATAAAATAGTTTACCGATTGGACAGCTTCAGTTAAAAGAGCAACCCCTCCTGCAGCCGCAAGATCTCCCGTTCCAACATATGCAGTAATGGTTCCCAAGACAAGTGTGATCATCCTATATATAATTGTTTTTATTACACTACGCTTTAAATCAACCAATTTGTCTCACCTTACCTTAAACCCCTAATGTTTTCAATTCTTTATTGTAATATATTTGTGCTATGCTGGAAAAAAGCATACTAAAACCAAATACCAAAAAGATTGTGATAAAAATAAATTCACTCCCCGTCTTATTAATGAATGTATCGAAGAATATTAGTGATTCAATATTGGCAAAATCCGTATAAACCAAAAAAGCAAGAAAAATAGAAAAAAATGCTCCAATAAGTTGGACTAAACTGATGAATAAATTAAAATAATAAATAATTTTAACACGTTTTCGTTCTAATTCAATAATTTGTCCGCCACCAATAGTAATCGCTACTTTCTCTTTATCTATTTTCTTGACAAAGTAATAAATAAACTCCCTTAAGGGTATTATATCAAATATAAGCGTAGATATGGCGAATATCCCAAAAAAAATTAAAATCCTAACTAGGAATAATTGGAAAAAGGAAACTCCCCAAGACACTGAAGAATCTAATATTGCGTAATTATTGAGGGTTAAAATGGAAATGGTCAGAAAAATTAAGCTAAAAAACTTAATTCCAGCAATAGTGATGAGAATTGAATGTCTATCTGCTAAAGTTATTAGATAATATGTCAATCCTATAAAAAAAATCATTAATCCAATTATAATTGCTAAGAATGATAATACAAATGAGAAAATCAGACAGCTAGCTCCCACAATGATGGGTAGATAAGGAAATAAGGGAGCTTTAAAAGGACGATCCAATTCCTTTCTTTTATATCTTAATATGACCGCAGCAAAATTAACAAATGCCAATCCAAAGAAATAAATAAAACTGGTCATTTCTGCTGCTACATTAATATCCACCACTAAAGTTATTAGCACGCTTACTGCGGAGGTGATCATCAGAGAATACATGGGAACATTTCTCTTCTTATTTACTTGTTCTATTTTTTCTGCTACATATTTATCTCTCGCTAATGCGTGCAGCACATTTGTAGCTGAGCCAAGGGCAGCATTCATCGCTATTAGAGTAGAAATTATCCCTGCCGCCCCCATGAGATAATATCCAAATGGTCCTAGTATGTCTCCTAGTACTTGTGCAAGAAGAATAGGGGATTCGACTAAATCTCCAGTTTGTTCACCGAGATTTACCAATACCACTGTGGAAACAATTAGGTATGTTAACGCCGTAGCGGTTATCGCTAACATATTAACGCGAGGAATATTTTTGGAACGATTTTTAAGAATAGGATTTAAATGAGCTAAATTTGAAGTAATGGAAGTATAACTGATAAAGAGTAAAGAAAACATTTGAACCATACCAAAAATATTGAATCCTTTTAGAAGGAACGCGGGATTAAAATTAGTTTCATTTGTTATCGGGGCGATAAAAAAACCTGAAATTGAAAAAAAAGCAAAAATAATTAATATCACAATAGTTAAAACTATAAGCGATTTAATTGCGATATCTTGAGTTCGAAACACCACAACAGATATAAATATTGTTGTTAATACTGCTATAATCAATTGTGAGGGAGCTAAGACTGGAAAGATCTGAAACATCACTAAAGAAAATGCTAAAGAAGAAAATACACATGTCCCAATATTAGCCATCCATAAAAAGAAGCCAATTATGTAGGCTAAAAACCCTCCGAGTGCTTCTTTACTAAAATTGTAGGCCCCACCAGAATAGGGAAGGCTAGTTGATAATTCTGAATAATTTAATGCTGTTAAAAAAATTAAAAATCCTCCTAATCCCAAACTAATCAAAACACCAGGACCCGCGATTTCAATTGCTCCACCTAATAAGATAAAGATACTGCCTCCAATACCGCAGCCAATACCATATAAGGTCCCATTTAACAACCCTAAAGGTTCTTCGGGTGGAACTTCCACTTCTTTTTCTCTATTTTGATTACTCAAGGTTTTTCAAAATTTTTTGTTTAATTTTTGCGTTAAATGAAATAAAACTAGGATTTTTCAAGGTGAAAAATACCAGAAATAATCGTTAGAATGGAGCCTGTAAATAAAAGCCAAATTATGATATCTTTATTAATACTTCCTAAATCTATTAATCCAAATAAAGTTCCCAAGGACCAGATTATGAAGAAAATTCCAAAACAAATCAAAATGCCACCAAAAAATTTCGATAATCTATATATTAAAGAAAGAACTTCAAGTCGATGTATGCGGCTTTCTTTATCTCGAATTTCTCTTTCTTGTGTTTCAAGCTCTCCTTTTAAGTCTTGAAAAACTTCTCTCGATTCGCTAATACTTTTTTCAATAGTTTCATTCGCTTTGACTAATTTATTATGCTCTTCTGAAACTGCGTCTAATTTATCTGTTACTGCTTCCAATCTTTCTTCACGTTCGTCATATTCTCGTTTTGAATTCTCAATATTTTGTTTTATATCTTCTAATCGTTTATCATTTTTTTGCACTAAATCTTCTTTATTGGATATTTCTGATTTAAGATTCTCTAATTTATCTTTTGCTTCTTGAATTCGAGATTCCAGCTCGACTACTTGTTGCTGTTTTTCTGTCATCTGAAATTTATATTTTTCCAATAATTCTTCATAGGTCTTTTTTTGTTCTCTTATTTCAGGAAAACCTTCGTGATATTCTTGTATCTCTTTTTCTATTTCCTCCAATCGATTTTCTTTTTTATCCAATTGGTCATTTAGAGTTTCTAATTCATCTTCTTTCGCTTCGATTAAATTGTTGGAATGCTCCAATTCAACTTTATTCTTATCAATTGAAACTTTAACGGCCTCATTTTCTGCTTTTAAGCTTTTCAGTTTTTTTTCCAAGGCTTCCGCTTCTTCCTTTTTCTTTTCGATTTCTTTTTCCTTTTCTTGCATTTCCTCCTTAATTTTGGAAAGCTCTTGTCTTAAGTCATCTCGGGTTGCTATTTTTTCCTTTACGTTATCAGATAAAACCATTAAATCTACTTGGCGTTGTTCGTAATTTTTAACCAATTGTTCATTATTTTTAATAAGTTCTTGATATTCTTCCTCAAGATTTTCCTTACTTTCCTTTATAATATCTAACCTGTCTTCCAGATTCTGTAATTCTTCATTTTTCCTGTTATATTTTTCTTCAAGATCTGAAATAGTTTCCTGCAGCGCTTCTAAATATTGCTGTTTATCTTGGGTTTTTTTTTGAATTTTATCAAATTGTTCCCTAGCCTCTTCAATTTCCTTACTAATTTCTTCGACAGCAGTTTTGCTGATCTCCTTTTTTTCTAAATCTTTTTCAATAGCTTCAATGCTACTCTCAAAAGTTCGTAGATTTTTATCAATTATATCTCGGGAATCTTTTGCTTTTGTTAATGATTCCTTATCAACACGTTCAACTTCATTCTCTGGTTTACTATTCTTCTCCTCAATCTCTTCATTATCGTCTGACATTTTACTTAATTCTCGGATTATAAAATTTTGATTTCCTAATTTTAATAGGATATAGAAGTTTAAAATTTAATTCTTTAAATAGCTTTTAGAAAATAGATATAGCTTTCCCTAGATGATTGTTTATACAAAAACCTTTTGTAATGATTAAAGCCTTGCTTCATTAAATACATAAAAACCATCTTTTAGAAAAATACTTTTAAGAATAATACTAGTTATTCTTATTTAAAATTTAATCTTTTAACCTATTTTCAAATTATAATTAGGAAAAGAGATATCTTTTCTTATAATTTACGATATATTTCCCTTTTAAATAACTTAATGGAAATTTTGTAGATATTAATCTAAAGTTTTTAGGGACATTCTTGTTTTAAATGATTTGGTTGTATACATTGTATAATGATAATAACTAGTCCCCGTATCATATTAAAAAAACACTTTAAATAATTGAATCATCATTTTAGTAGTTTAATGTGAAGATAAAGGTGAAAAGTACGAGGTCCAAAAGTTACTAATATATAATAATTTTCTCTTCCTCCAATATCAAGTTTTCCTTTTGAAATAGGCAGAATTAATTGTCTGTTTCCGAAGTTGGTGGCAAGATCGTGATCAAATCTATTAAAATCTGCTCTATTCTCCAATGCTCTAACAGTATGGAAATATTCAGAACTTTCGTCTCTTCCCAACTCAGCAAATCTGAAGTGAAGATCCAAATAATTCCCATATTCATGTTCGTTCGTAATTAGAGTGGTTGTAGTATGATATGATTTTAAAAATAAACTTCCCTCATTATAGTCAGGAAATTTTTCCTTAGCCGTCCTAAACATATCTTTAATAATATCCGTTAAGAATACCAATTGAGTTATACTATAACTCCGTAATTTCAACTTGTATGAAATATTAATTTCGTTCTCATTTTCCAAAATATTTGTTTGGTTTATATTTAAAAGACTTTTGTATCTATTTTTCTTCTCCTCGGAAATTTCGTAAATTTTGCTATTTAACCGTACTGCATTTCTAAAGACCCATGTTCTTAATATACATTTTTGGGAAAATGATACATCTTCGGTTGCCTCCAACATCCCTCTATACATTTGTGACGACTCTAAGGTGGGGCTCGCACTCCCGACTACTAATCTATGCCAAGTATTTTGGATAAATCCATTTATAGAGAACAAATTTTTAAAATATTTAGTAGGAGTCATTCCTCCTATACATCTTGGATCTAATTCGAGCCAAAGATTATTATAATAACGTAATAATTGGTAATATAGCCTCAAATCTCCTGAAATATCTAACCCACTTAGTATAATCTTAATATCGAGATGTTTACTTATAAAAGATTGTATAATTTCTTTAGACACAAATCCATTATGATATTCGGGAAAATAGGTATTTCCAATATCTATTTTTATAAATAAGCCTTCTGTGCTAAGATAATCTAATACCCTATTGAATTGAGTGTTTTCAGGATTATTTAAATCAAGTTTTGTATAGGAAGGATAAAGAACTATTCCCACGACATCCACTACATCGTCAATTCTTTTGAGTTCTTGTATCACATCTTCATTTTGTGAAGTTAAAGTAAATGATAAGATTGCCTTGAATAATTTTGGCGCATTTTTTGCTACATTAATCAAGTCTTCATTTTCAATCCCATATTTTCTACCTAAATTCAGAGCCTGAAGAAAGGCTAATTCTATATTAGAACACTGCATTTCAATTTTAAGGTCATCTAAATCGAGCTTTCTGTGATAAAAATACGGATGTCCTTCTGGATTGCGTAAGGAAAGGAGTTTTTGTAATCTCTCTGAACGTTCACAATTTTCAAATATAGGCCAGACAAGGCTATCAATCTGGGGATAAAGAAATGCATTTGCGTATCGTTCTCCAAAAATACATGAATAGTCTGGCTGATATAAGCGTTCAATCATATCTTTAAGAAAATTATAATTTTTAAATATTTTAGCTTTCGGAAAGTGTATTTCAGCTTAGAGATACTCCAGCTTAAATTCAAAGATTGCAATAATTTGCTGAACAATATCTCTTAAAAGTTGTTTTTCCTCATCCAAAAATTGATGGGGCTCTAAATAATGAATATTTACGCGAAGTTCTTTGTTATAAATACTACCTTCATGTGTTATTTTCCATTCTGTTTTTATAAAATTGTTTGAGCAATATTCTTTTCCTTGAAAGATTATTTGGGACACAATGTCTTCGGGGTATTGAAATCCAGATTTTAAACTATCCAACACACCATAGATGATATCATCAACCGTACTAATCGGTTTACATAATACATTTGAAATTTCATATAAACAATTTATTTCTTTAACTCTCTCGCGTAGTTTTTTTTCTGAATCAGCGAGTTTTTCAGTCAGAATAATTAAAATGATTCCAACTGACAGAATAAATGCAACTCTTATGATATTATCCAAAATCGATTCTATTTGCGTAAAATCCCCCAATAAAGGAAAAAATATTAGAAAAGTTGACAAAATCAATACGATGATAAATCCGCGCTTTTTCCACCAGAAAATAGATAATGAGATGGGAAGATAAAAAAAATGAGAAAAAATAATATTAGTATTAAAAAATAGATTAAAATAAAACGTTAAGAGAAATGAGATTATAACTAAAATTCCCACCAATAGGGCCCTATAGATATTTGAATTGGAATTTTTAGAAGAATCTATCATTTATTTTATTGACAATTAATCAACTAATCAAACTATAATAATATTATATAATTATACAAATAAATGCAATTCTCGTTATGTATTTTTAGCTTATCTATAATACTAAAATCATAAATACGTATCTATGTTTCTAAAAAACCAAATCAAAAAAATCGAGGATAATTTCCCTATTATTATAAAACCTAACATTGGTCAGCCTGCTTTTTTGAATCTGTACGATCTCAATGAAACTAGTGAGAGATTTGGACAAAAGCTTGAGTTTGAGATTTTTGTATTAGCGGAGATAGCATTTAATAAAGATCAAATTATAGCATTTCTAACCAGTAAAGTAAACATCCAACCAATCTTAAAAAGTAGAGGGGAATTTAACGATAGACGGGGAAGGAAATATGATGTGGAGGTTAAAAATGCCATTAAGATGGAATATGCTGATCTCAACAATAATAAAAATCCTTCTGAAGATTTTTATGAAGCATGGGACATTTATCATAATATTGAGAATAAGGGGTTTAAAAACTCAAAACGAACTCAACTTTTCAAATGTTTTCTTGAAGTAGGGATTTCTCAGGAAATTTGGAACCTCTTGGAAAACAAAGTATGTGTTCTATTTGACCTGCTCTTAGAGTATCCTTCAAAAAACCAAGTAAGAACTAATTATCATAGCATAGCACTATTTAATAAGAATTGGGAAGATTTCAATTTTATTCATGCTTCTGACCCCCATATTGCCAGAAGAAATGATTTTATCTATGAATTTCTCCGAAATAAAGAACTCAAAGAATTAGAAAGGGAATTAAGGGAAGGGAAAAAAGAAGAGCATTTTCTATTAGAGAGAGAATTCGAATTTAGAGAGGAATTTCAAGAAGAGAAGCTTGAGCGATTTCGACATGGAAAATATAATTTCAATGATAATCTACGGCTCTTCATATCAACAGCAAATGAAATGCAAAAAAATAAGCAATTAGATTTTATCGTTTTAACGGGAGATCTTACAGATTATGTTGATACAGCAAATGAAGACAAATACTATAACAACAACTTTCAATTCTTATTAGACATCTTCCTTGGTATAACCCGAGATTTAGAGCTAAAAAATACACAACTTATGAATACAACCGAACTAATGGTTCCAATATTTACTACAATAGGCAACCATGATTACCGAAAAGGCTTTTATAGTATTAAAACGGGAAAAATATACCAAAAATTTGGTTTGAGACGAAAAGATATTAAAGATTACAGTGATGATAAATTTTTTAATTATTTTAGGGCAATCTATTCACGAACAAAATTTTTACGAGATTATTTTCGATTCATAAATCCTAATTTAAATTATAAAGTAGAGATCGGAAAAAAATTCTCACTTATTTTTCTTGATACTGGACTTGACTCAATTGCAAATATATTTGGCTTAATGAGAAATGCTCCATCAACACGGGGTCTGCGCAAATACCAAATCACTTTATTGCGTCAATATATTCAGCAATCTAATGATCGTCGCATAATTATTTTTATGCATACCCCACCCTTGTCTCCCAATCTTGGTTTGTGGAAAAAATGGAGATTAAAAAAGAAATTTGGCTTGACACGAGATATTGAATGGTATGATTTTTACGAGCCACATATTAAAAAACACACAGGAAGCAAACGCATAGATTCAATTCTTAACTTCAAATATCAAACGATAATGTATCGTTGGAGCACACTAATGGAGATTTTATCCGGATCCGATGAGATTGTAAAACGAAGCGTTGATATGGTGTTTTGTGGCCACACACATACACTAAAAGAATTTAGGATTGAAGAAGCAAAAGAAAGGGAGAAAAAGAAAGTAAACTATGGATTTTATTTTATTCCCTATTTTATTGATGTTCCATGCAAGGTTTTCACTAATCGATATAGAGATATTATAGAATTATTTGATAATAAAGAGAATTTAAAATCATGGTTTGATGCCAAAAAGCCGTTTATATTTCAAACTCAAGGTTTAGGTCCTTTATCTTCCAAATTTAAAGTTAAGTCTCCTGGTTTTCGATTGGTAACCATAGAAAATAATATAGTAACCGATATAGACGTATATTCAATGCAGATAAAAGAAAATGAAGAATAAGATCTAATTTTTTTCCATAAACCTAATAACGTCTTCATAGCTATGGTCTGTCATAGGTCCAAAGGTTTGAACTTTTAAAGCACCCACCGCATTCGCAAATTTTCCAATTCTTTGGAGATCCCATCCTTGAAGAAATCCCGCAACAAAAGCTCCGCCAAAAGAATCCCCTGCACCTGTAGGGTCTCTTTCCTCGACTTTGAAAGAAGGGATCTTAATTTCTTGCTTATTATCTTTACTAAAAATTATTGACCCATCGCTTCCTTGCTTCAACACTACAATATCAGGTCCTTTATTTAGTAGGCTAAGACACGCTTCTCTCCCGCCTTTCACTCTTGCCAACATTTCTGCTTCTTCACCACTGGGGAGTAGAATAGTCGTTTTTTCTAACACAGGTTCACAGATTTCCAAAATCATTTCTATATCAAGCATTTCAGGTCTCAGATTTGGATCAAAACTAATTATTACATCGGGATTGTGTTTCTTCGCAATCTCAATAGCCCGATAACATGCTTCCCTTGATTGCTCGCTTATGGAAAGCGCACTACCCATGATATGAAGAGCTTTTATATCGTCAAAATAATCTTCACTAATATCATTAATAGAAGTTTCTCCCGCGGCTCCAGCAGCAAAAATGAATTTTCTTGAACCATCGGAATTATATTGATTAAATGCTATCCCTGTCGTTTGATGTGAATCTATTCGTATTTGAGAGATATCAATACCATCACTCTCCATTTTTTCGATGATACATTGTCCAAATTCATCATCTCCAACCACCCCTATATACCCAGTGGTAATATTAAAGGGTTTCGACATTCTCGCTGCTGAATCGATAAATATAGCGGGAGCTCCACTTGGATAGGGACCTTTATAAGTCTCACCAACTTTCCCGTGGGGAACACCCACTTTGGGGCGCATTATCTCTACTAATAATTCACCTAATGAAATAATATCTGGGCACATTTTTTCTTTCCCTCAATTGAGAATTATTTGAAAATTGTCTATATTTTTAGATATATAATATGTGTACTTCTTCATATTTTTAATCAAAAGAGAAATCATTCCACCTTCGAAAAGCAAGCTATTTAAAATCTAACATTAAACTATAAATATGACAACTAAAGAAGAAATAAAAAGTTCTGAGACAATATTGGAAGGATTTTTGTCAAATTATTTCGTCATTGCTGGAATGGTGGTTATATTTAGCTTTTCGTTTTTATTTCAGCTATTTTTTGAAAATTTAGATGAAATTTTTATTTCTACCATTCTGAGAAATGAATTTTTGCGACCTATATGCGACCCATTCTGGTTAGTGGTTTATTGGGGCACAGTAGCTATCTTTTTTCTTGCTATCGCTGTATATTTTGTTTTTGATAACAAACGGGGGATGGGATTAGCGGTAGTCGCAATAGTAGTCTTAGGAGGATTATTTTTAGGGGATGCCCTTAAATCCTTCTTCGGTCTTTTTGGTATACAAAGACCCGATATTCCTATCAATTGGATTCCAGATTTTTATGCGGATTTCTTACCAACTCGGACAGAAACGAGTGATTTTCCAGGTCAATCTGTATTGGTCCCTGCGGCTCTTTCAGTGTATTTCTACCTAAAAAATCCCAAAAAATGGAAAAAAGTAATTTTTCCAATCTATGTGGTACTTATGATGTTGGCACGACCCTATGTAGGAGTTAATCATCTTTCGGCAAATATCGCGGGTACAATTCTTGGAATATATATTGGGTTGTTGGTCTATAACTATACCCCAAAAGTGCGACAACTTGAAATATTCAAAAGCAAAATAATCAAATTCGTAGCTGCGGTGGGGGTATTCGGGCTTATGATAATTATTTACACGACGCAACGCCCCTTTTTAATTGAACCTGCCCAAGGAGTAGATCTTGACGTTCGGATGTTTATGATGGTACTTGGGGGATTTATAGGATTATCTCTGACAGAATATCCAAAAGAACTGAAGTTCCAACTCGATTCTTTAAAAACGAAAGCTATTCATATATCCAGTATAATCATCTGCTACATTGTCCTTTTTGGGTTATACATTCTTACGTTAATCCTTGGACCCACTTTGCTCTGGCTAGGTATCATTATAGGTTTTTTTGATGGTTTATGGATTGCTATCGGTGGTCCTCTATTAGTTGAATATCTTAATAAAGAAAATATAATACAAACTTAAGCGAATAATATAAAACATAACAACCAATTATTATATCGAGGTTATTAATTACTATGACAATAGATTCACACGTACACCTATTTTTTGAAGGAAGCGATCCTGAGGAATTTTTTATTGGATGTGCTCAAGCGGGAGTCGCAATATTTGGAAAAGATAAACCTAAGGACGATCACCAAGATGCAAAACAATTATATGAGCAACAAATGGATATTCTTTCTGATAAGAACGGAAGTAGATTAATTCGAGAGATGGACAAGGCAAATATCGATAAAGCAATTCTTCTCCCATTAGATTTTTGGTTGAAATATCCTAAAGCAGAATACAAAGGGATTTCCATTAAAAAGAAAAATGAAATTTATGCAAGTGTAGTCGAAACTTATCCAGATCGGTTTAAAACCTATTTTGGGATAGACCCCCGACGCAAAGACGCTAGAATATTGTTAGATTTAGCGATGAAGAAGTGGCAGCCAGTCGGACTTAAGATCCATCCTACTGCAGGATTTTATCCTGATGACCCCATCTGTTATCCTCTTTATGAACTTGCAATGGAGTATGATTTACCAATCTTAATTCATAGCGGTCAAGAACCTGCCCCTATGGAGGCAAAGTGGAGCCATCCTATGTATATTGATACCGTTGCCGCCGATTTTCCCGAAGCAACGATTATTGTTGCTCATTGTGGTCACGGTTGGTGGCGTCAAACTTTGGATTTAGCAATCATGAAACCTAATATGTATGTGGATTTTTCTGGCTGGCAACCATTATTTAATATCAATCCTGATTACTTTTGGGAACCATTACGATTTGCGATAGATACTTTAGGTCCTTGGCGGGTTCTCTTTGGTTCTGATGGAAGTATGTTGGATGTGTTTCTCTCACCAAAAAAATGGGCAAAAGCAGCTTCCAGTCCTTCTAAAACAACAGAAATAAAATTTTCGGAACGAGAAATTGACATTTTCACCCAGAAAGCAGCGAAAAAACTCTACAATATAACATAACGGACATCCTACCGAAAAATTAAAATATAATAGTAAAATAGAAGAGGTTAGATCAAACCGCAGCGATATCAGTTGAGTCCAAGTAAGTTTTTGAAAATGACTTCCTCTAAATATGCTGCTGCACGTAGTACCACCTAATACCGATTCACGAACGTGTTGAGGTCCACAGAGACGTGCACTCTTAAAAATGCATATAATCTCTTTTTCTTTATTTTTATTTAGTGAATTTCATTTTTAAAGGTACCAAAACACCATATCAAATAATAAAATTCATCTAAAAGTTCTCTAGCATTTAATTTTCTTTCCATTTTTTCGATATATAGCTCTTAATGTAGCTTGAGTATCTCAAATATTTTTAATAAATTATTTTTAAATTTATAAAACATAATCTTCTTTTATATTCAGAAAACAATAAAAATTTGATAAAATATGGATGAAAATAGAAAAGAAATTGATCCATACGATTATATTGAACATTTTTTTAGTCAAACCGCTCTTTTAGTATCTATGGGGAAAGACAATGAAAAAAATGTGATGGCTTTAGATTGGAAGACAATCGGTGAGCTTTGGCATATTCCCGCAATTACCGTAGCAGTCGCTCCGAGCCGTTATTCTTTCAAATTACTAACGGAAGGAATAAGGGAATTTAGTGTTAATATCCCTTCATCTAAAACATCAGATGCAATTATGGTTGCGGGCTCTTCTTCCGGAAGAAATACTGATAAATTTCAAAAAGCTAATCTGAAAGCAATAGACGGAAAAAACACCAAAGTTCCCACGATTCAAGATTGCTTATTGAGCTATGAGTGTGAGATCATCCATGAGACAAAATCAGGTAATATGGCCCCTCATCACTTGTTTTTTGGGAAGATCCTCAAAGCTTATGCATCTAAAGATATTCTTTAACTTCAGTTAGATTAGTTTTGATTAATTTTTTATTTCTTATTATTTTCTTACCAGAATCATTTACTCAAATAAATCTAAAAAGTCCTGCTTGTTAGCCACATCTTTAGAGATAGCATTTCCTCATTGTAATTAAGTATGATTACATCATTCATTTTTACGTCGTATTGCAAAATTTAAAAAGAAGGTGGATTTATAATAAAATGATGATTATATGAACACTCTTTTTGTAATAATCCTTTTTGGTTTCTTAATGAGTTTGATTGCTTGGATAGGATTAATTACATTATCTATTAAAGAGAAAATTCTGAGAAAAATTTTATTAATATTAGTAGCTTTTTCTGCTGGAGCATTATTAGGGGGTGCATTTCTTCATTTAGTGCCCGAGACTATTATCAATGGTGGAGAAATTATGAGTGTGTTTATTTGGTTATTAATTGGGTTCTCAATTTTTTTCCTATTAGAGCAATTTCTTCAATGGCAGCATCATCATCGAGTACCTTCAGACTATAAACGACCAGTTGGATATTTAATTCTAGTTGCTGATGGTTTACATAATTTTATTGGCGGATTAGCTATTGCCAGTTCTTTTATGGTGAGTTTTGAAGTAGGAATTATCACATGGATTGCGGCAGCAGCGCATGAAATTCCCCAGGAATTGGGAGATTTCGGAGTTCTTTTACAAAGTGGTTGGAAAAAAAGAAATGCGTTAATCTTTAATTTTCTTTCCGCTTTGACGATAATTCCTGGAGGGATAATAACTTTTTTCATTTCTGGAAGCTTTGATACAACTATTCTATTACCTTTTGCTGCGGGAAATTTTTTATATATAGCCGCTTCAGACCTGATCCCAGAGATAAAACACGGAAAAAAAGATTATGGTGAGTCGGTATTGACGAGATTAGGACATTTTTTCGCCTTTATTGTGGGTATCTTATTCATTTTAATGGTGAGAATTATTTTTGGATAATAAAAAGATATAAGATGGAAATAGTACCACTTGATTATAGTAAATATGGTATTTAGATAAAAAAGATATTTTTAAATATTATTCGAAACTTGTTTGTAAATTAAATTCAAAAAAATATAAAATTAAAAATCTTAAAGAAGTAAAACTTAAATGAACAAAACTAATGGGAATGGAAATTCCTATAAGGATCCAAAAAAGGAGAGTAAACAAAATAATTTAAAACACACCACACTCGGTCCAATAGACAATCTGGAAGAATATGTAAATACAGATTGGTGGAAAAATCTTTTTAATTCCAATTATTTAAAAACAGATGGGGATGTCGTCAATGATCCAGAAATCACATCTCACGAAGTAAACCTATTGATGAATCTTCTCAATCTTAAAGAAAACGACAGAATTCTAGATCTATGCTGTGGGCAGGGTAGGCATTTAATTGAACTGTCTAAAAGGGGTTTTAAGCAACTTTATGGCTTGGATCAATCATCATTTTTAATAAGAAAAGCCAAATCAACAGCCTTGAAAGAAGGATGTGCTGTTCGCTTTAAAGAAGGGGATGCCCGTAAATTACCTTATCCAATAGATTATTTTGACTTCGTTATGATATTGGGAAATAGTTTTGGATACTTTGAATCTAAACAAGATGATCTTAAAGTATTAAAAGAAGTGAGAAGAGTTTTAAAACCCTATGGCACAGTCTTTTTAGATCTTACTGATGGAGAATATCTCTCAAAAAATTATAGTCCTCGTTCGTGGGAATGGATAAATAAAAGGTTTTTTGTCTGTCGGGAACGAAGCCTTTCATTGGATAAGGATCGGTTAATCTCAAGAGAAGTGATAACAGATGTGAATCAAGGGGTTATTGCAGATCAATTCTATGCTGAAAGACTATATACCAAGGAGAAAATTATTGAACTATTAAAGGTTGCGGCATATCTTGAACCTATTTTTCACGGAGAACTGAGTTCTAACTCTAAAAAGAACCAAGATCTCGGTATGATGGAAAAACGAATCCTTGTCTCATCTCGGGTACAAAAAGAATGGACCCCAAAGAAGCCACGTAAAGAAGTCAAAAATGTGGTCGTTTTAATGGGAGATCCAAATAAAATTGATATTGTAAAACCTTCTCATGTGTTTGATGAGGATGATATGTATACCATTAACGAGTTAAAATCTGCCTTACACGAGTTAGATGATTATAATTTTATATATCTTGATAATCATGACACTCTTATTTGGGATTTGACGAAAAAGAAAAACAAAATTGATTTTATACTGAACTTATGCGATGAGGGATATTATAATGATGCGCGTAATGAATTACATATACCTGCTTTGTTGGAAATCCTAAAGATCCCATATACAGGGGGCGGTCCTCAGTGCTTGGCATTTTGCTATGATAAATCTTTAGTCCGAGGAATCGCAAAAGAAATGAATATTCCAGTAGGAGATGGAATTTATGTTAAGCAAGAAGATTTTACTTATCAATTTCTTCCCTTCAATTTTCCCGTCCTGGTCAAACCTAATTTTGGAGATTCAAGTTTTGGTATAACTCAAAACAGTTATGTAGAAAATGGAGAGGGTTTAGTAAATATTATTAATGAAATCAGACAAAAGTTTGGTTATGATAAACCCATTTTGATTGAGGAGTTTCTCCCAGGTGCTGATTTATCTGTAGGAATTATTGGTAATCCCGATGAAACTTATCGAATTCTTCCCATCACCGAAGAGGACTATTCTGAATTACCGGAAGATATTCCAAAAATTTGCGGATATGAAGCTAAATGGATGCCTGATTCTCCATATTGGAATATTAAATCGATCCCCGCCAGAATAGATGATCAAAAAAAACATTTTATAATCGATTGTTGCGTGAAATTATTCAAACGACTTGAATGCAAGGATTATTGCAGATTTGATTGGCGTCTTGATGCACAAGGTAATCCGAAACTTCTTGAAGTCAATCCAAACCCAGGATGGTGTTGGGATGGCCATCTCGCTAAAATGGCGAAGATTGATGGTTTTTCTTATAGTGAAATGTTAAAAGAAATTTTAGAAGCCGCGGAAAGGAGGATTGGACTAAGAACATCTCAAGAAGAATTGGAGAAACCCGATCAAGAATGCAAGATTGTTGACAAAAAGTCCTCAAAAGATCTAATTCAAGAACAGGGCAATTAAAAAATACTATTTCCATTTAGATTTTTTCCTTTTTTCCTTCTTTATTTTTGGAAATTAAACCCACATTTTTTAATTACAAATAATTCATATGTAAATGATTATGCCTTTTTCATATCGTTGTTATAATTGCGATAATCAGTTTAGTAGCTCGCAAATAAGCTATAGCTGTCCGAAATGCGAAGGATTGGTACTAATTGAAATCAATCCTACTATAGTCAAACAATTATATGAAAAAAGATCTCAATTAGATAGTTTTTGGGATTTCAAAGCAATCTTACCAAAAATCGAAGATCAGTTTATTGTAAGTTTAGGTGAAGGTGCAACCCCTTGTAGAAGATCGAAACGGTTGGGGAAGATTTGGAATATAGATGGGCTTTTTTTCAAAGATGAAACTCAAAATCCTACCAATTCTTTCAAGGATCGCGCCGCAGCATTACTTGTCTCTCATGCTCAAAGTTCAAAAAAAAATAAAATAATATGTGCTTCAAATGGAAATCAAGGAGCATCAATAGCCGCTTATGCCTCATTAGAGGGAATGGAATGTACTAACATTATTCCCAAGAGAATTGATGTGGGTAAAAAAGCTCAGATGATTGCATACAATTCTAAAATCATTGAAAATGGAGATTATGTAGATGAGGCAATTCAAGATTCAATTAAATCAAAATATAAAGAATATTATCAGGCAACTCCCGAATTCAATCCATTAACTATTGAAGCCCAAAAAACCATTTCATATGAAATTTTCCAACAGATTGGGCCAATAGATGGGATAATAGTACCCATGGGAAGCGGGGGGTTATTATTGAGTATATGGAAAGGATTCAAAGAATTGAGGGAGGGTGGTATTATAAAAAGTCTTCCAAAAATGATTGGAGTACAATCTCAAGCATCTTCTCCCATAGTAAATCAAATGGAGCAGATCGAGGAAATCTTCAATAAGCCCGAAAAAAAGGGATTTAATTCCTATGCTTTGGGAATTTTAGTTAAAAAGCCATTTTATCAAAGCTTGGCCCTAAAAGCAATAAAAAACTCCAATGGGATGGCTATCTCTGTTCCAGAAAATATTATGCTCACTTCCGCTGAAGAACTAGCAAGTAATGAAGGAATTTTTGCTGAACCTGCCTCAGCTCTAACCGTCGGTGCGTTAAATATCTTACGTAAGGATAATAAAATACTTCCGAATGAGAAAATCGTCTGTATGATTACGGGTTCTGGTTTAAAAACACCTCATGTACTGGAGGCGCTTTCGAGTAGAGCTAAGACCGCAGGATTAGGGGGGATATTAAGCACTAAATTAAAAATACTCTCTCAAATCTCTATTTCACATAAAAATGGAATTTATGGAAAAAAAATCGGGGAAATACTCGGAGGAATCAGTCTTGCTGCTGTATATCAGCACCTAAAGGAATTAGAGGAACGGGAACTCATTAAACGGCAAAAAAAAGGAAAATCAGTATATTATCGAATTACCCCAAGGGGAAAGAAGGTATTAGAAGCACTTGAAACACTTATCTCGTTGTTATAAGAGGTTTTGATGATTTTATATACAATTTATTATTCATTAAGCGCTTTTTGAATAGTAAAATCTTGCTCTTCAGTTACATATAACTTCTCGAATAATTGAGGTAATGATTCATGCAATCCTTTTCTGAGTGGAATCGTTAATAGCAATGAAAGTGCAATTCCAAGAGAATATTGAATTAAGCTATTCATAAATATCTCATATAATGCAGCATAGAATCCAAATAATATGATTTCATAGACAAAATAACCAAAAACCATAATTAACCCTCCAATAGCTACTCCAATTATATCCCGATAAGTTAAACTTCTTCCATTTCGTTTTGGATCCGCAATCAATCCAACAGTAAATCCCTCTAATCCTTTTATAACTAAAGTTGCTGGTGCATATATAAGAGCGCCTAGAAAGATGTCTGCTAAAGCTGAACCGATGCCTCCCGCCAATGCTCCCACAACAGGACCAAATAAAAGAGCAGCTAACATCACCACTGCATCTCCAATGTTTATGTATCCTTGAGTTGCAGGAATTGGAATTGCAATAAGCATCGTAATTACACACGTTAATGCTCCAAAAATCCCTATTAATGAGAGAGAAATTGAATTATTTGGAGAATAGTATCCAAAAATGGTGTTTTTGTAATTTTTTTGATTATTCATTTTGATTACCACCTATATATAAGTTATAACTTATATAACTTCAAACCTAGATATAATCTGAACCTTATAAAGGTTTTGTTTTAGGGCAATTAGAGATAAACCTTAAAAAAAAGACCAATATAAATTTTTTATTCAGATTGGCACTGGGGGCAATAAAACCCATGACGACTTGAAATCTCATATCTTTTAATCCCAGAACCGCATTTTGGACAGTTGTCGTCCTTATCTCGATGTGGCATTAGATAATCGTCGGGAAATTTGGTGTTTTTTATATTTAGGTCTATCGCTGTGTTCAAAACCTCCACCATGGCTTCATAAAGCGTCTCAATAGTAGAAGTATTCAGATCAGATATTTTAGTTTTGGGATAAATGTTTGCTTGATAAAGGATTTCATCAGAATATTCGTTTCCGATTCCGCTTATGGCACTTTGGTCCATTAATGCGGTTTTAGCATATGAACGTTTCTTATTTTCCATAATGGTTATAAATTCCTCAAGTTTTATCCCTAATGCATCTGGACCGATTTCATTCTGTTTAGCATATTTAGAAATATTATCAACAATGTCAACTCTTCCCAGTTTTCTGACCGATACTATAGCAAGATAATCACCATTTTTAAATTCAATTTGAATTTTACTATATTCTGGTTCATTCTTTGGGTTAGTATAATATTTCACGGTTCCACTCATGGCGAAATGAAGCATTAGATTTTTAGAATCGAAATGAATAAAGAGATATTTACCCCTTCGTTCAGTTCGGGTGAATTTTTTTCCTATTAATGCTTCTTTAAATTTTTTTGTTGGCATTTTTAAAATATAATCATCATGAATCGTAATCTTTGAAATTTCTTTATCGAGCGCGATTGGATCTATCCCCTTTCTAAAGCTCTCCACTTCTGGCAATTCTGGCATTTATATTCACAAATATATAATTATTTATTAGTGGATAAAAATTATTTTTTTATAGATTTTAATTTTATATTGTTTAGCAACAATTTATATTTAAAACTGCAAAAAGTCTTAAATGACGATGTGGATTTGTTTTTAAAAATCTTCATATTGAAACTAAAAAGATCTTTATTTTGAGGATTTGATTGGAAATAATAAAATTTTTAGCAGATAAGCTGGCTAATAGGATTGGTATGTCGCCCGTAGCGGCGCGAGGACTCATTAAATTATCAATCAAAGACAAGTTTGGGCCCTTTAAACCAATTGAACAATTAACATATGGAGATTTGGACCTAATGATTGAAGAATCTCTTAAGAAACGACTAGAAGAGATTGAGATTGAGAATCTAGAAGAGATAATTAGATATTTGAAAACTGAACTAAGTGAAAATCAATCCTTGATCACTATGGGGGCAGTTTAATAAAAATTTGATTAAATAAAAAAGAATCTAAAGAGCTGATCAAAATATATACAACCGTATATAGTATTTTTAATGTGTTGTTTATTGCCTTTATTGGGGACCTTTTGGTTAATGGACTGTTTCTTTTAGTTCGCTCCTATAAGCTTAAAAAGCTTAATGTTTTTTATATTGGGATAGCTCATATATTCATCGTATTAGGATTTCTGGGGAATTTAATTTTCTCATTATCTCTTCTTTTCGAAGAGGCATTTGTTTCCTTTGGTTTCTTTTTCGTTGGGCTTTTCACATATACCACATTCCATAAAAATCGTGAGGTAAGTGCGAAATACATTCTCCTTCTAATAATAATTCTATTGGTTATTCATTACATCTTTCAAATTATATTTTTTATCAATCCAGGGAGTATAATCCATTTAATAAGTAAAATATTCGATATTATTAGCACCTTTTCTGTTTTCGGGTGGATGGGTTTCTCTTCGTTCTTTGCTTATAAAAGAATTAAAGATGAGAATGTAAAAGATTGGATTAAATTTAGATACAAACTTATCAGTTTATCAGCTTTAATCTTAAGCGTGCAAGCTGTTCCAGAGCTATTTATGCGATATGATGTTGAATATGGAGATCCCGCTAACTTAGGTACATTGATTATTTTTGGTTTTACTTTAATATTTTCTCTAATTTTTTCAATAGGCTTTTTAATTGCGTGGATTTTTCCAAAACATATCAAAAAGGATTAGTTGATTTGAAGAATGAATTCAGACAGATTAAAAACTTTAGTAATCTAAAGGTTTATATATGAGAATTTGTGAAATTTACTAAAGGAAAATTATCCATTAGAAAAATTTTTCTGAGGTTCTAATTGGAAATTATAACGTTATTAGCGGAAAAGCTCGCTTCTAAAATAGAAATGACTCCTACTGCTACGAGAGGATTAATAAAATTATCCATTAAAGATGAGTTGGGACCATTTAAACCAATTGAGCAATTAGATTACTATGA
Organism: Promethearchaeota archaeon; assembly: GCA_014730295.1. The sequence goes on from WJIN01000428.1 coordinate 30,165, forward strand.
TCTAAGGGAAATGATTAATCATTCATTAAAGAAAAGATTAGAAGCGATTAAAGTTGATAATGTTGATCTAATCATTAAATTTTTAGAAAAAACGCTAATTGAGAATCAATCTCTAATAACGATGGGATCCGTATAAGATATAAAATACCAAAATCTTAAAAAAAAAAATCGAGCTGATAAAAACTAGTATGCTATTAATATATAATTTCTTTACATTACTATTCGCTGTTTTTATATCCCTTTTTTTGATAACGGGAATTTTTTTAATTATCAGGGCTATATACCTTAGAAAATTAAACGTATTTTATATAGGAATCGCATATATTTTAATTGGATTTGGATTTATTGGGAACCTTGTGTTCAAATTAGGCATCATATTTGAGGAGATTTTTGTGTCATTGGGATTCAGCTTTGTAGCTTTATTCACATATACTACGTTTTATAAAAACCGTAATAACATAGCAAAATATTTTTTAACAGGGGTTCTTTCACTTCTATTCGTGCATTTCATATTAAAGGTGTTTTTCTCCATCCAACCAGACGAACTTATTCATATTATTCGTAAAATATTCGATGTCATTGGCACTTTTAGTACATTTGCTTGGATGGGCTTATCTTCCTTACTTGCATACCAGAGAATTAAGGATGAAAACATCCAACAGTGGATTAAAACAAGGTATAAATTATTTTCTTATTCAGCTCTATTATTAAGTGTTCAAGCTATTCCAGAACTGTTTTTACCTTATAATGTCAGCTACGGAGATCCAGATTTAAACGCTGTATTAATATTTGGATTCACATTAATTTTATCGTTAATTTTCTCCATCGGATTTTTATTTGCTTGGATCATCCCTAAACAATTAAAAAAGATTAACAATAAACTCATAAGTATATGGAATAGAAGAAAAAATTAAATTAGTAGTTGATTTTGGTAACTTTGTTTTTATAATAATTACAATTTAGGCATCGAATTTTTAATGAAAGGGAAAAGAATGTCTGAGCTGAAAAATGAATTGTATAATTCATTATTTGAATGCTTTCCAGATTTGATATTCCTTATAGATTCAAAAGGAAGGATTCTTGATGTATCTAAAAGTGTCCTTGAACATGGAGTACTTAGGAAAAATAAAATAATCGATCAACTAATTTTCAATTTTATTCATCCAAGTCAAATAGATTCAGTTAAACAAAATTTCAGTGCGTTATTGAATAATGGTAAACTGGATAAGAAAGAATATAAATTAAAAAGATTGGACGGCTCATATTATTCCGCTGAAATAAGTGCGATTTCGATTGAAAAAGATAATTCAAAGTATATTTTAGCAATTATAAGGGATATTTCCGATAAAAAGAAGGCAAGAAATCAATTAGAAAATAAAAAGGAAATGTTTCAGCTTGTAATCGACAACATCCCGCAACATATTTACTGGAAAGATAGGGATTCTGTTTATAAAGGTTGTAACGAAAATTTTGCGCGGGTAGCTGGTATCCAAGATCCTGAGCATATTATCGGAAAAACAGATTATGATTTGGCGTGGAAACGTTCAGAAGCAGACTCTTTTTATGAGATTGATCATCTTGTAATGGAATTAGATAAACCCGAATACCATGTAATTGAGCCACAAATGCAAGCAAACGGAAAACAAGCGTGGAGAGATACTAACAGAATTCCTCTTCACGATGGAAATGGAAAGGTTATCGGTGTTTTAGGTACCTATGAAGATATTACGGAGCGAATTAGAGCAGAGATGGCCCTAAGTGATTCAAAGAAAAAGTATGAAAAAGCATTTAATCGAGCAGAGTTTTACAAGGACATTTTTGCCCATGATATAAGCAATATCCTCCAAAGTATATTATCTTCTATAGAATTATGTCATGTGTATCTGAATAAACAAGAGGATGAGAATAAGGATGACAACGAATTGAAAATGCTTTTGAAAATTGTAAATGAACAAATTGACCGAGGAAATCTTCTAATCAGTAATATCAAAAAATTATCCTTATTAGAAAAAAGTTCGAATATCAACACCACCGAGAATATTCATCTTTTACTAAAAAATACTGTTCAGAGGATTTTAGAAGAGAATTCAGATAAAAAGATTGAGTTAGATGTAAATCGAGCAGAAAACAACCAACTCTTTGTACGGGGAAATGAATATTTGGATGACGCATTATATAATATTTTAAACAATTCTATTGAACATAACGACAATGAGAAAATTCAAATCATAATCAATATCTCTGAGGTTATGAGGGCTCATCAGGATTGGATTAAGATCGAAATTATTGATAATGGCAAGGGGATACCGAATAAGCAAAAAGATGCGATCCTAGGAAATTTACGAGAGAAATCTCAAGTTTCAAATAGGATAGGTTTGGGTTTATTATTTGTAGAGAAGATTATTGCGCTATGTGGTGGAGAAATATCAATTAAGGATAGAATTGAAGGAACTTCTTCTAAAGGGACAAATTTCACAGTATATCTTCCTAAAGAATAATAAAACAAATAAAAGTAATAAAAAATAGAATTAAAAAAAATTCCTAAAAGTTAGAGTATGTGATAAACCTCTTGTCAGAACCAAGTGAATATATCTCAAATGATTTACCTTTCTTGGTTTCACACATCATCTGAATCATTGGGAAGAGATGAATTTTGGTCACTATCTTATAATCATCATCTTTCTCATAATTTTTGTAATCTTTCCCGGCAGAACTTATCGTCTTTTTGATGTTTTTGTTATAATACCCAAGGGAAGGTTCGGCTTTCTTATCGAGCGATTTGAAGTCATCAAATTTGATGCCCTCAACTTCATCAATTAATTTATGAAGATCTTCTCCCATCTCCTTTTCATACTTCGTTTTGGCACTGCTATGTAATACGGGCATTCCGCTTACCACTCGTTTGAATGGGACTGCTTTAATCTCATATGTATATAAGTTCTTGTGCCCATTGCATTCCTTACATAAATCTTTGGTCTTTCCCGATCCATAACAATTCCCACAAGGATATTCAAACACTTTTTTATCTTTGTTCATTTCTTCTCCTTCGAGAACTAATAATTTATCGGAAATCTTTCCATTTCCACCACAGCTACTGCATTTGTCTTCGATATATCCCTTTCCCTTGCACTTCGGGCACGGTTTCGCTTTAATTGAATTATACATCGGCACGATCTCGTCTCCGTCCCATTCATCCTTATTTACTTCGCTCTTGAAAACAAAATAGGTTTCTTTACTTACCTTATCAGCCCGAACGGTCTCTTCTTCTTCCTTGCCCTTAGCGGGGGCCACTGTTTTCTGAACTGCATAATAGATCGCAGCTTCTTTCATCGTATCTTTTACGGTCTCTGCTGCAGAAATTACATCTAAAGAAAATACCGCACCTTTCGTTCCAAATTGCTTTTCAAGCTTCTTTTTATCTTTTCTGTACGCGCTTTGCTTCCACTTCTCGAAAATATCATCTAAATTAGGGGTCTTGATGGTTACATCTGGCATTTTTACAATTCTCTCCTTTTATATTTAAAAATTTTGTTTTTCTAATTAAATTGAATTTACAATTTCGTTATAGGTATAGGTAATAGAAATCATATAAAAAATTTTTGTAATATACAAAATATTAATCAAGAGGGCAAAATTGTGAATCAGTGAATATATAAAATTCACTGGAATAATCTATGCATATTTATTTTTCATTCTTACAACAAAGAAAGAAGATTAGAATCATAGCGGATTATTAGGTTAAAATGGGAAAATTTTCTATTGAGTTTAGAACCATTCTCAGATATATGAAAAGTGACTCCTTATATTCCTTTTGCCAATAGGTATCGGTTTTCCATTCAAATAGAGAGAGAATTTATTAAGAATAAATTTTATAAAAATATTAAGAAAAAATTATTTAGATAAAATAACGCAAAAATGTCAGAAGAAGAAAAAACGAATGTACAATATTTCTTGCAGTGGATCGAGAACCAGGGACTTCCACAATGGATCGAGCACTTCTTAAATCAAGGTGACGAGCAAAAGCTTCGAGAAATTAAAGAAATTTATGATCGCATAAAACAGATATTTGGATTCTGAACTCACGTTTCTTTTCACGCAAAAAAATCCGAATTCCAAGAGATATATCTGGATTTTATGAATAGATTTGATATCCCGATAGAAGAGTTTGTCCCACATCTTTTTGATTGTTATAAGGATAAATTCTTTATGGGATCTAATACTATTTTAGGTAAGTAGCACATATTTTCTCCCGTTTTCCAAGATGGTAAATCTGAAAAGAGATTTTTTTATCGTTTTAGATAGAGAGCGAACAGAGAACACCGACATTATGTATAATGTCAATTTTTTTTACCTCAAATCACTTAAGAAACGGGGAAAACAATCATTCTCCTATATTAGCAAACCATTTTTCAAGGGTATTGTCATCTTAGGATTAGACTTTAAAAATAAAGTACGCCCCTTAAAGTTTGATAAGATCCTAAAGGATGGAAACTTAAAACCTGTAGATCCGAAACTTTTTAAGAAATTTGTTTTAGCTGATGAGAACCAATATATTGCCTTCTCGACAGAAGCTCGTGATGATGATAAGGAGCCAATTAGGCAAATGCTCCAAAGCTTCCAATTAAAAGAGGATAAAATAATCACTCTGACTTTTTGCAATAGCTGCTTAGATCAGCGGAAATTCAAGATTCTTGATAAAGGGCATCAGATTAAATCATTTAAAAATCAAGTGGTTTGTCCGAGTTGCGCTTTGGATATCGTTTTAAGACACGCAAAAGGACGTCATCTTCTCACTTCTAAGAGAATTGAGCCAAAATTAAAACATTTTTTCCGTCATCTCATTTTAAAGTTCAAAAATATTAAGAAAGTGATCGATAGTTTTAAACCAGGATTCAATCCAGAGACAAATAAAGATGTCACGCTCTATGATGTGGAACGGAATACTCCAGTATCTAAAAAATATCTAAGTTATAAAGTGACTGATTTAAAAGTTCCAAAGGCTTTTAAAAATCTCTTGAGAGATTTGAACATACATACCCTACTTCCTATTCAAGCTATTTCAGTGGATCAGGGGTTGCTTAATGAGTATAAAAACCAGCTTATTATGGCACCTACCTCAGGAGGAAAAACGCTCGTTGGAGAAATCGCAGGTGTGTCAAAATTACTAGACGATAAAAACAATAAAATGCTCTATTTGGTTCCTATAGTAGCTTTAGCAAACATCAGAGAGTTAGAATTTAAAAAAAAGTATAGGAAATTGGAACTAAAAGTTGTCAAGAAGGTAGGAGAATCGTTATTAGAAAAAGGAGTGAAAGATTCATTAGAAGATCTACGAGATGCAAATATCATAATAGGGACTTATGAGGCTATCGATTATATTCTACGAAGCGGCAATAAGGACGTTTTAGGAAAAGTCTCCACAATTATTATCGATGAAATTCAAACCCTGATAGATCCTGAACGAGGGTTTTTACTCGATGGCCTAATTGCCAGATTAAAGAGTATTAATAGAGATACACAGTATCTTTATTTAAGCGCGACTATCGGAGAGCCCGAAATTCTTGCGAAAAAATTGGAATGCCAGCTTATAAGATATACAAATAGACCTGTTCCTGTTGAGCGACATTTAATTTTATGCCAAAATGAAAAAGTAAAGGAGCAATATATCGAGAAGTTAGTGAGATCTGCGTATTCCATCAAATCTGAATTTGGTTATAAAGGACAATCTATTGTATTCACCAACACACGTAAGAAATGTGAATCATTAGCCGAATATTTACGCAATAGAGGGGTGTGGGTAAAGGCATATCATTCGGGCTTGACGAATGAAGAACGCAAGCGAGTAGAAGCTGAATTTCAATCACAGCGTATTGCGGGAGTGGTTGCAACCGCAGCATTAGCCGCTGGAGTAGATCTACCTGCGAGTCAAGTCATCTTTGAATCTTTAGCAATGGGAATCAATTGGCTCACCGTTGCAGATTTCGAACAAATGCTTGGACGGGCTGGAAGACTTAAAAAACACAAACTCGGCAGAGCTTACTTATTAGTTCAACCAGAAAAAATATACTCTCCCAAGATGGAGACCACCGAGGAAAATATCGCAATTCGTTTATTAAATGGAAAAATACGAGACTTTGAACTTACCCCAAATGAAGATAAATCATTAACAGAATTATTGGCGTTTATTTCGATGTACCAGCAAGGAGCCTCATGGAACATGCTCTATGAATTCTACAATTATCTAATTAATGGGACTTATGAATTGAATTCTGTATTTAGAAAATTATTTGAAAAAAACCTAATCAAGGAAAATGGGGCGCTACAACCCACCGGATTAGGCACCGCAATTGCAAAATCCTTTCTAACCGTAGAACAGAGTTTTGATATTATCCATATGATTAAAAAGAAAACTCATTCAATCAAAGAAATTGTCTTAGAACTTAAACCGTTAAAAAATGTCTATCTCTCGAAAGCGGTAGTCGCAGATCTTTCAAAAAATGTAAATATGAAATACTTCTCCAATAATTTTTTCAGTTCAAGCGTTTTGAGCTTGATGGATGCCAATTATATAAAAAAACGCAGTAAATTTTCCCGGGAATTTATCAATCTCGTGTTGAGATGGATTAATGATATATTTAACTGTAAATGCGAAGAAAATCCATATTGCGATTGCGGAAGACTAAATCTTGAAAAGAAAATTTTAGCGCTTCGGATAAATGAAGGGATGTCAGTGAATGAGATCCACGACTATTTAGAAGGGTATTACCAGATTCTTATTTTTAAAGGAGATTTAATCGATTATTTGGAGAGTTTAATCTATTCTTTTGAAAGTATTAAAAATATTGCGCAAGGAATTTCGAATTTAGACCAATTATATCAAAAAGAATTAGAAGAAATTCCTGATATCGTTGAAAAAATTAAGGGATAAGCTTACCAGGCATAATTCTAATTATATTATATGAACCTCTACTATATCCCCATCTTCTAAGGGGTAATCTAATCCAACGCGTTTGCGCTTTTGTCTCGCACCTTCTCTTATTACGGTGGCGAAATCGAATTTTTCAACAAATGATCGATGAATCTTCAACGCAACATCTTCCACAGTGGCTCCCTTATTTACAATCAACGGTTTATTTGACACTTCCCCCGCATTCATCGTAAAGATTCGTATTTTCCCCAAGAATTTAAGGATTCTATCACCAAAATCATCTGGGAAAATTGCCTTATGAACGCTTGTGCCGATGATGATGGGAAAATTTTCTGAATATTTCTCCTTTAGCTTCTCAAAATTTTCTTCTGTATGGGGAAGATCACCTTTGGTTCCAAAAATAATGGTTTTTTTATAGACAACAGATGGATTTAATTCATCTAATACTTGATCGATGGTGATATTACCAGCGATTCGCACGATGGCGTTTTGAATCCCGCTTTCTCGAACAATTTCTTTAATCCGCTCTGCTAATTCTAAATTTTCCTTTGATTCTTTGGTGAGGAAAAATACTTGAATCTTATTAGCACCTGTTTTTTGAATGTCTATAGGTGGTGGTTCTTCATTGAGCTTTATATCTGCATTATCCAATTCGGTCAAAAGTAAATTCATTTGCTGGTCAATATTACGAGAGAGATCGATGCATAAACATACTAAGTCGCATGCGCGTATTTGAGCTAATATTTCTTTTCCATTTGCTACTCCTTTGGAAGCGTCTTCCATCAAAGAGGGCATATCAACCACTTGAAACCGAATTCCCTCGTATTTATAGATTCCGACCTCCGGAAGAGAATTAAAGCTCCCTATTTTATCTCTTGCTGCGCCCGTAAGAAAATTAAGCAGTGAAGTCTTTCCCACTCCAGGGGTATGATAATCACTTACTAATATCATCTGAATTCCCTCTTTTTTAATGGAAAATGGACTCACTACTTTTGCAGCGGTCTTCTTCTTCCTCTCCTCTTTTTCTCTCTTAAGTTTGGCCAATCTCGATTTATTTAAAGCTACTATTTTCTCAGTTGCTTTATGTTTCGGGATGAGAGAGATAAATTTCTCTAGTTTGTCTATTTTTTCATCTATGGATTCCGCATCAAGATATTTTTGATAGGCGGCTTTCGCTTCTGCAGAGAGATTAGATGACATAATTCACAATAATTTATAGTACGTGATTATATTTATAAAAATGAGTATTCAAAAAAGAAGATTAGGTACCTTAAAATATACTTCTAAACCTGTCTTCTGTTTTTAATTTTAGATCTCCCAAAATATCGTCTACCCGTGCGGTAAATTTTTTCTCAAAAAACTTCTTTTTTTTTGCAAAAATATCATTTCGGGAGAAGCGGTTTCTAAAATGATTATTAATCTGTTTCAATTCCTTTTTTACTATTTCCGCATCCGTACCTTTCTCGATTATTGCATAATGAAGAAGTGGCTGTGTGTTATTTTCTTCCCCTTCGGGCAGCGGAAGAGAGATCATCTCCGAATAGCAAACTAATTTAAATGAGGCAAGAGAGACCACATGAATATCATCTCCAAAAACCTCCGAGGTAAAACTCTCAAGGGCGGAGAGAAAACCGGCTCTTAAATTAGGATCCAAAGGGTTATTAGAAGTAGAGTAATATTTCCTCTCAAATATGTTCTTTGAACCGAGATTAATTCCTAATTCCAAAATTGTCATAGAGCCCAGTTAAATTAGTAATTGTTTTATTATTTCTATTCAAGATGTGTATTATCTTATAGCAATAATTGAAATTCTATTTAAAAAACTTTAGTAAACCATTATTTTTGTGGGTTGGTATTTTTAAATAGAAAAACCAGATGAAGTTTATTTTTGAAGGTTGTTTTTGTATTAGCATTGCTTTAATCAAGCCCAAGCTGAGTCTTATAGGCAATAGTTGTATTTTGCAGTAAAGACGCAACAGTCATCGGACCTACTCCACCCGGAACCGGTGTTATACGTCCACATTTTTCGTATACATCCTCAAAATCGACATCCCCATAAAGTCTTCCCTCGATGCGATTAATCCCGACATCAATTATAACCGCCTCGGTTTTTATCTTTTCCTTGGTAATAAACTGAGCTTTTCCTATCCCCACCACTAAGATATCCGCATTCCTCGTATATTTTTCTATATCTTGCGTATGGATATGACAGACAGATACTGACGCATTTCTATTTACCAACATAAGCATAAGGGGTTTTCCTAATAAATTCGAATGATTAATGATTGTAATATCTTTTCCTTGGATTTTGATATTGTTATACTCCAATAAAGTAATTATCCCTTTAGGAGTGCAAGGGACTAGTGCTTCGCTTTTATAGAACAATTTCCCTCGATTAAGATAATGAAACCCATCCACATCTTTATGAACGTCAATTTTTTGTAATAGATACTCGGTAAACTTTCTCGATTGTTCGGGTAAAGGTAATTGTAACAAAATTCCGTGGACTGAAACATCACGATTTAGTTTCTCTATTTCTTCCGAGATTTCTGATTTTGATGCGTTCTCTGGTAAGGAAACCATAACCGAGGTGATTCCCACTTTTTCGCACGTTTCGTGTTTTATTTTTACATACACTTTTGAGGCGGGGTCTTCCCCGACCAATATGGTAGCTAAGGTAGGACTGATATTTGTCTCATGGGTTAACTCTAGGATTTCTTTCTTTAAATGATTATTAAGTTCTGTAGCTAATTTCTTTCCATCAAGAATTTTATCCATAAAATCAAATCAAAATAATAGATTAAAGTTTTCTTTTATTCCATAAATATACCCCTAACGCGATGACAACTCCGATTCCTACAAGTAGTCCTAATAAGACTACCCAATTAAATTCAACTCGTCCAAACTGCTGGTCTAAGTACCCTAAAGCATCCAAAGTATTGAGACTCTCATAGGCCAAATAGGTACTGGACACAGAGGATTTTTGTTCTTGAAGAGCACTATGTACATCAGAAAAGCCCCCATCAATAGTATTTTGGCGATCTAATATCCAATTAATGGTTGCTGTCTGGTCATTATACGCATTTGGATTTATGGAAGAGATAATATTGACGGCAGAATGAGTAGAACTGAGGAGAGGCGATGAGGCAGATAAATCGGGTTTATACCCTCCGAGGATACTATAAAAGGACTGCGCGTATGAGATCGTTGCGGATGTATCTGGTAAGGATGTACTCTCATCTAAAATATCAATAGAAAGGATGGCATAAAATGTATTTAATAAAGTGGAATTAAGCGAAATTTTTCCTCCAAATCCTCCATCAGAATTATTGCACATCAAAATCCAATTTAGATGAAGAGTTCTATTTGGAATTTCTATTCCAATCAGTTGATAATTCCTTAATGCAAAATATGTTGAGATGAGAGTTGAACTACTAGATGTGTTTGTATATGCAAATCCCCCCGTTGCGATCTCAGTTTGATTAAGATATGATTCAATAGCAACGTCAGGAGTCGAGTCATAGCCTAATATCTCAAGTGAACTAAGAATATAAAAAAGATCATACTGAGAAAATTCCTCACTACTAAGCATATCAGTTAGGTCTTCACTTAGGGTGGATTGCAACCCAGAAACATCAATTTCTTGATTTATGAGACCATAGCTATTTAATATTTCTAAGGAATAAAAAGTTGCTTCAAATGAAATAATTTGTTCATCAATACTGTTAGTAAAACCTTCACTTTTAGAGATCCTATTCTCAATTATGAAATCAGTGATATAGGATTTTCTCGCCTTCGCGGCAACGAGAGGTGATAAACACAAAAGAGATACGAGCGAAAAAAGAATAACTACTAAACTTAAATTTCGTTTTTTCAAGGAGGAAACCTCAGATTATCTTTCAAAATTAATTTTTTTTAATTTAGCTTTCAATTAAAAATTAACTAAGAACATGGATTGACTAAAAATATTATAAGGTAAGGAAATGATTAAAGACTAGGAATAAAGAGCAAAAATTTGGGAGATGTCTCTATGAATAATTTCTTTATCCGCTTGAAACTCCTCATGGGTTATAAACAGCTTTTTAAATGAAGGGAGACTTCCAAGAATCGCGGCTCCGTTGAATATTGAGAGCTGTAAATTATCTGGAACAAAAAATTTTAACGCATTCTGCGATTCGTCAAAATATTCACTCACTTGAAAATTCGGAGCTGCTGCTGCAAAATCTTCTGTGGATGTCGCGGAAGTTTGTGTTTGGTTCTTTTTCAGATTGGCCCCGCAATAAGGACAAAAAGCCGAGTCTTCTTCCTTTATGTTTTTCCCACATTCAGGACAGACATTTGGAGTTTCGAATTTCTCTTGCTCTTCATTATTCATATCAATTTGGATTTGGGGAACATCTAAACTTGCTCCGCATTCAGGACATTCCTTTTGTCCTTCGGATAAGGTTACTAAATTTCCACATTCAGGGCATGTATCCACTTGTTTTTGTGACCCATCAACGGGTTGAAGTTTCATACGATTCACCTCTGATTCTGCCTCATGCGGTTTTGGTATAGGACCTAATTGAGAAAGAAGAGGGTCTAAATCTATTTTTAAGCGTTCCTCAAATCCACTATGAAGAAGATTTCCACCTGATAAAACTACATGTGTGAGGAAATCGCCCCAGTACTCCTTATTAACATTTTCTAAACAGGTGATAATAGCTTGAGGAATACTTGGAGTGTTTGAACCCAGCATTTGTGGTTGGAATAGTACTTCAGGCGCCTCATAGAGAATATGTGATGGAATATTTACCTTCGAGCCATCAGGCATCGGATAAGCAACATTATCCTTGGTATCCTTCGGATTCTCCGGATCGAGCACGAAATAGCAATTCTTTTCTTTAATTTCCCGTATGATTTCCTCAACTGCGGAGGAGGTAATATTTATCCCCTCTCGCATTAAAAGGGATTTAAGGTTTTGGCTAATATCCGTGCCCGCAAGATTCAATCTTTGGACCGCCTGGTACATTATTTGTCCATTAATAATCGGGACAATCCATGTAATACCATCTCCGCTTTCAATTACGAACCCGGTCGTAAGACCAACAGAAAAGCATGAGAGAATCGGGGATGGTACCATAATTATACTTTGGAACTGATGTGTCTCAAACATTACACGAGCAATATATTCTTTCACATCATTTTGCTGAAAGGGGGGCTCTACATATAAAATCGGGTAATTTTGTGGATTTTCGATTCTTAATAGGGTATAAAAGGCATGATTGAGTATTTGATACCAGTCATCCCAATCTTTTATTGTACTCCGTTCGATTGGGTGATTTATTTTTAAAACTCCCCGCATCTTCATAGCATCGCTTCCAACGTATACGTTTCGAGCATCTACATCAACCATAACAGTTTTATATTTTTCAGTCCCAGTTATAGTTGGAAACATATAACGCGGTCCAGACTCGCCCGCAAATCCTACTTTCGTATATGCGGAACCAACATCTAATATAATGGGAGTTCCGGGGGGTGGTAGGGTCATTTAAATCAATTTTATGAGTTATTAACTATTTGAATATTCACTTATATATGAACTTAATAACAATATAAGAATTTTGGTAATTAAATCTATTCATTAATTAAATATTCTGCTAACTTATCTAAAATATTGCGTTCTAATACGAGACCGACTAACTGATTTTGCTCATTTACGACGGGTAATCTTTCAATGTTGTATTGGAACATCTTTTTCAAGATATTTTTTAATGTGTCAGTTTTCTTGGCAACATAAGGTTCGGAGGTCATGAGATCTCGAACCAATGTTTGAGATTCGATGGACATAGCAAATTTAGCCAAACGAATGTCTCTCTGGGTAATGATTCCCAGCAATTGTTTCTCATCCCTTGAACTAACCACGGGAAGGCCACCTATGTTTTTTCGAAGCATTAACAGCTCCGTGGTGCTTATCTTCTCGTTTGGAGTAATATACAAGGGATCTTGGATCATTATTTCGCCTACTTTTATTTGGCCAAACTGTTGCAGACTATGTGGTTTAAGATCCATTTGATTATCTCAATTTAAATCTAAAATCGTTAATACGATCCTTTATCCAATTATAGATAGTGAAAATAATAAATTTTACAATTAAAAACTATTTAATTTTCTTTTCAGCCGCCTATTTTAACTCGCTTTCAAGATTTTTAATCCCTTCGGATAATGTACGAAATCGTTCTAAGAGATATTTGCCCCAATTGTTCAACTTTACAAACCCTCCGCCACCAGGGCCTCCTTTACTTGTGATTACCGGGGAATACCCCGTTCTCTTCTCAATACGCTTCAGAATGTTCCAGGCATATTTATAGGAATAATTACATTCCTTTGCGGCCTCCGTCAAGGAATTTATCTCATTGTTATCTATACACGCCAATAGATTCGCCCATCCAGAGCCTAAAATACTTTTCTCCTCGAATTCTAACCAAATTTTAATTCCAAAATCTACTTTTTCCTTTAGCTCTTCGAGATTGGCATCCTCTTCCATATTTAATAAATAGGTGTTTGGTATATATATTTGTTTTAATTTTAAATGATAAAAAAATTAAAGAAAGTCGTGTTTATTGAGTTAATAGAAAAATATTGAGATATGGTGATTGAAAGGTAAATGTTTTTCAGTAGCGGTGGGTCAATCAAGTCGGGTCGGAAAGTTGTTGATTCGCTATATTATTTTGCAGAGCAGCAGATGCTCGATTGTAATCAGTATATGATTAAGGATGAGGAATCCGAAGAACTGGTATTGTTTGATGCGGGAAATGGTAAGTCTCTGAATGGATTATTTGAAGGGATAGAAAAATTGGGACTTGATCCCGAGCATATCACCAAACTCTACCTTACTCACGAACATGTAGACCATGTTCTCGGTGTGTATACGTTCTTGGACAAGTTTGGGAACGATACGCTAGAGATTTTCGCATATGGTCGAACGGCTGATATTCTACGGCAAGGGAAAGAATCGGAAATTTTTCCGGGGAATTTGGGCATCAGCCCCAGAATGTTTGGAGTCGAAATCCGCCCGATTCAAGTCCATAAAATCACGGAAGATGATCCCGTGCATATTGGACAAGATTATAATTTCACTATTTATCATACGCCCGGACACTCCCAAGGATCGATTGTTTATTATGAACCCGATAAAAAGATTCTCATTCCGGGTGATTTGGTCTTTACAGGAGGCAGTTTTGGAAGATATGACTTTCCAGGGAGCTCTTTAAGTCAGCTACAAGACTCCATAAAGCTTGTGAATAATCTAGATGTGACTTATTTACTTCCCGGACATATGGGTATTAGTGACAATGGAAATACTCAAATAGCGGCCTCAAATAGAATGGTTCACACAATAGGACCATATTAGAAATGAATAAGATCAATCTTTTTCTTTCCTTCTTCTACACATAGAGAACCAATTCATAAGTGATTATTAAAAACATTTTTTAAAGCATTGTATTTTATAATATCTTAACCCAATTATATAACATTGGTAAAATTAATTTAAAAAAGGTTGAAAAAATATGTCAACAGCATCAGAAGAGATACATTTAAGAAGCTATCCCAAAATAATCTTTTTCTACCCTACATTCCTTACATCTTTGGTACTCTGGTTGATCCAATTGATAATCGGAGCCCCTTATTTCGTATTAGGATACTTCTGGATTGGGATCTTTTTCATAAACGTATTTGTCATTGCCTTTGACTTTTCATCGACGAAGTTTTTCATTTTAATATTGATAATCGTTATTGTGGCGGTATTATTGATCTTTTTACTTCCTAACTTAAATATTTTTGGTGGCGCAGGCGTAGGTGACCCCTTTGATCTCGGATTGACTGCCAACTTTTACTTGACAATGACCATCATATTTGGCTTTGTTTTAGCCATTGTGATAATTAACGCCCAATTCAATTATTGGAAAGTAGAAAGAAACGAGATCTATCATAAGAGCGGAATTTTCAGCTCGGCAGAACGATATCCTGTCCAGAGTTTAAGGATTAAGAAATCTATTCCTGACGTATTTGAATTTCTATTCTTACGCGCGGGGAGATTAGTGTTGATGCCAGGAAGACAAGAGGAAGTAATCACACTTCCTACAGTGCTTAACATAAATAATAAGACAGAACGAATCGACCATCTATTAAGCCATATATCAGTAGAACCAGATGAAATAGATCAATAAAGATCACGATTTTAAATCTAATTTTCAGTTCTTTTTTTTATTTTAACTTCTAACATAGTTTTAAAAGAGAGAGAAGAATTCTTTTTTATTTAAGCTCTGTTTTAGTTAGTAGTTTTAAGTCAATCAATGAAAGATTTGGCAGAATAGTAAATCAGTTATTGAGATGCCTTCAAATATATAATTTTCGAAAAAATCTTATTAGAGGCTGTATTATCCTACTAAACGACCCAAAACGAATTATGTTTAATGTAGATGATTTCGATGCTTATCCAGAACTACATTCGGAGATAAAAAAGATAAATAAATATGTGAGAAAAGAGAAGAAATCCAAACTCGCATCGATTATCGAGGAGCTTCATGAGTTCTTGGAAGAAAACACATTAGAGGTTCCCATCACATTCATTTTGAGTGTGATGATAGAAGAGTATCCGAGCTTAATCGATATTGAACTCATTGAAAAAATAGAACCATTTTTGAAATCTGAAAATACCAAACTGAAGTTGAACTCAATTATAATCATCGGCTTTTACGTTCTCCATCATCTCGATTCTATAAATCAAAAATATATTACATACCTCATGGAATTCTTACACAGCGAACAGCAAGATATACGAGAAAACTCCTATTATTTCTTGAAGCGTATTTCCAAGTCAGAACCCCGGGTATTATGTAAGAATAAAACTCACCTTATCAAATCATTTCAGAATGAAATTGGTCAAAAAAATATTGGCAACCTTATTCTTCTCCTCTCGTTTCTGGAAAGATGTAATGAATTTAATTTTCAACACCTCTACCAGCTCCGTAGTATATCAATTGAAATTATTCGAAAAGTCTTGGGGAAAAATGAGTCCGATCTTAGAAAGGCTCTAGAGAAGTTATTAAATAAAATATTCCCTGAGATTGCATCAACTAATTTTCTGGATGAGGATAAACTAGAGAGATTAATAGAGTCTTTAGAAAGTCTATTTATCAAAAGGAAGTATAATTTTTCCACGATTAGTAAAGAACAGAATATTAATTTCAGCCAGTTTTTAGAAAGTTTCAAGAAATCGACCTTGGAGGAGAAAGAGATCTTTTTCTATACAAGGAACAGAGAAACTCAACAAACCGTTTTCTACGAATTAGAAAAAGACAAACTATTCAACTTCTTTAATCAACCCCAGAAACTTTCTCACGAAGATATTATTAATGAATTTTCTGAAGTCTTAGATGCAGATGAGTTACAATTATTCATCAAAACATTAGTAAAATTAGGACATATTCAAGGTTATCTATCTGAATTTTATTTTTATCCGTCAAGCTATATCATCTCTATGTTAAAGAACGATTTGGAGAAGAAAGGAGAGATCCATCTCAGCGACTACAATCATCTCCCTCTGAATTATGTAAAAAAGCTCGTCAAGGAAATAACTCAAAAGGAAAAATATAATATCTTGATAGGAAATGAAAAGACCTCCTTCTACTCACTAAGCAAAAAAAGAGAGGATATCACGCGGAGAGCCGCAAAGGAAACCTTTATCGATCTTAAAGAGTTTCAAACTCGATTAACGGATAAATCTTTTATTCGGCTCATAAAATCCTTGCCTAAAGAATATTTGACCAATTTTCATAAGCGAACGTACTGGTTAACCAATATTGGGAAATTAAAATTTGAACGAGAGTTAGAGAATACCAAAATTATTGGCTATTTTGATGTAGACCGTGTTTCAGAGAAGTTAAAGATCGATAGATTATTGATATATGATATCTTTGATACTGAAGTTGATGAGCGAAGTGGTCTTTGGAATGAGGAAAGAACTATATTTTATTATTCACGGTATCTGAAAGATAAAATAGAAAAAATAACAAAAATTCAAGATAAAGAACAACAACTAAAGGAAATTGAATCGATTTCCCAAAAATTGAACATAAACAAAGAACAAATTCTTCGTAAGATTGCAGAAAATACGAAATCCATTGGTGAGGAAATTAAGCAAAAGGATCAGATAAAAATTTCTGAATATCTAGAAAAGACTGGAATGGATTATGATACGTTTATAGATTATTTAAATACTCTTAACCTAAATTTCCTTAAAAAAGGAGATACCCTTATTTTCAATCCCGCAAAAATTGAAAACGCAAAAAAAAAGGTAAAAGAGTTTATTAAGTCAGAATCTACGTCAAAAGAAGTAATTTCTCTGGGTACCTATGACATCAACTCGCAGCTTATGAAAGAGATTATAGAGCAACTGCAAAATTCTGGAGATATCAAGGGAGTATTCTATAAGGAAAATAATGAAGTAAAATTCTATACTGAAATGGGTATTAAAAGGCTGATGTTGTCTGGCATTTCTGTATTTTCTTTACATGACCTATTTTTAGGAAAAGACTTATCAGATGATGAGATTGATATTTTGCTTGATATTTTTGGCGAACTGCGAAAAAATGGTAAGCTAACCGGTACCTTCGACGAGGAAACGTTAACATTCAGCAGTGATGAGATTATCTTTGCCCATACCTACATGGAACGTCTCGATAAATTTGAAAAGAGGGTGAATGATTATTATGATAGATTTAATCGGGAGTTTCAGAAAATTAAGAAAGTACTCACTAAAGATTCGACCATATATCCCCAAGAAATTAAAATTGTCCAAGACGCAATTAACAGAATTAATGAACGCTATATCCATTGGAGAAGTGATCTTGATGCAACAATTACCAGAATAAATAAACAAGTGTTGAAGGAACAAGGATATTCTGAGAAGAAATACAAATCTCTCTCATTTATGGAGGATAATTTAGAACAAGTGAGGTCCTTTGCTGAAGAAGAAAGAGTGAAAGAATTAATGGAGGGATTTAACTTGTGGATAAATTTATTCAATCAAATAGAATTAAAATATCAAAATATAATTTTTTATCAGAAACGCGTGCTTAATAATCCTGACGACCAACAAGCAAAGCAGAAATTAAGAGATTTAAGAGAGGAATTAAATCTGATTTAAATAAGAGATGCACAATTTAGCGCTGATCATCAACCTTTTTTACAAATTGTTCGATATCAATTTTATTTTCTGGCACAATTTTATAGGTTTTAGGGCTACTTTTCCCGTTTAATTCCAAGATCTCATTCTCTTCAAGAAACGCTAGAGACCGCCAGATAAAGTTAATCTTCGATCGATTGGAAGATTTAATGTTATTGCATCGTCTTACTCTCTTGGTATTTACAATATAAACGTTATTCTCAATCAATTTATTAATAGCAGATAAAGTTTCTCTCAAGTTCTTTAGAAAAAAATCCATTCTTATAATATGCCCCTCTTATGGTGATTTATGCTTTCTAAGGTAAAATTAGAGCTAGCTTCTTATACTAAAATCTCTAATAATACGTGTTGATTTATGTATTCAATTTATGTTTTGTATAATTTAAATATTTTTTACAACATAAAAATCTAAACCAATACCATATTCTAATAGACTCGGTTACCATAGGAGTATGTTTCCGTAAAGCTGCTCGGTTTTCTCTCTGCGATAGTTGCTAAACTCTTATTGGGAGCGAATAAGGTATGAAATGAATTTTTCCTCTCTCAAAAAATGTTAATATGTTAATATAGAAAGAAAAAATTGAATTATATGATTTGTTGAATATAGGATTTTAGTGGCGAAATACCCGCTTTCCGCAAAATACTAAAGCACAATCTAATTCATTGGCTCTATTAATAACCTTATTATCTCGTATTGAACCACCAGGATTAATAATTGCGTTTGCCCCGGCTTCTACCGCAGCTTCTAATCCATCAGGAAATGGAAAAAAAGAATCAGTGCCCATAACCGAATTTTGTAAAGCTTCCTCATGGCCAAATTCTCTGGCTTTTTGGACGGCTAATTTAACCACATGAACACGACTCTGCTGCCCCGCTCCGATTCCGATTGTATAGATTCCGGTATCGTAGGTCTGAACAAAACATGCAGAATTCGATTTCGCCCATTTAGAAACTTTATAGGCAAATATAAGCGCTTCTTTTTCCTCTTCTGAGACCCCTCGTTCACTCACCACATTCCATTCTTTAATAACAGGTTTATGATCATATTCTTGAACTATTACACCTCCAAGCACCGATCTAAGTTCAGGATTTTCATAGATCTCCTCTCGGTTGGTAAGAAAGTCTCCAAATTCAAGAACTCTCATGTTTTCCTTTTGTTGTAATATTTCGAGCGCCTTTGGTTCGAATGATGGGGCCATAATTACTTCAATAAAGATATTCTCTTGATTTACAATATAATCCGCGACTTCCTCGGTTAATTCCTTATTCACCCCCCAAATTCCACCGAACGCAGATAAAGGATCTGTGCTGAATGCTTTTTTAACTGATGCGAGCTGGTCTTTCTTATCTATAGCAATCCCATTTGGGGAAGTGTGTTTCAATATCGCGGTGACATAGTGCTCAGTGCCGAAGTCTAAGAGGATTTGAATACACGAGTCAATATCAAGATAATTATTAAAGGAAATCTCTTTTCCGTTGAGCTGTTTAAAATCTTGTAATCCATATTTGGAAGATAGATCCTTGTAAAACGCAGCTTCTTGGTCCCAATTCTCTCCGTATCGTGTATCTTGGACTTTTTCGAAAACCTTGATAAGGTGTTTGGGTAAAAGCTTATCTTGAATTCTCTTTTGAAGATAATTTGCGATTTTTGCATTATAATCTGCCATAATTACAAAGACTTCATGAGCCAGCATCGTTCTTAATTCATCTCCGACAGTTCCATTATTTTTTCTTAATTCTTCTAGGACTCTATCATAATATTTTGCGCCGGGAACGACAACCACATCGGGATAATTTTTTGCTGCTGCTCGTATCATAGTGGGACCACCGATATCGATCATCTCCAACGCCTCCTCTAATGATGTATCAGGCTTAGAGATGGCCTCCTCAAATTGATAGAGATTACAGACCACCATATCGATAGGTGGGATATCGTATTTTTTTGCGTCCGTGATATCATCCTTATTTTCGCGTCTATACAGAATTCCTCCCTCGATCTTTGGGTGAAGTGTTTTAACTCGGCCTTCAAACATTTCTGGAGATCCCGTGTACTCTGAGATTTTGGTGATTTGTACACCGTTTTGCTCCAATAATCGACCAGTACCTCCCGTGGACAAGATTTCCACATCAAACTCATCCGCTAAGCTTGTCGCAAAATCCACCACTCCACCTTTATCAAACACGCTTATAATGGCTCGTTCGATTTTCTTTTTCATATAAAAAACTCTACGATGATTTATTTTATTATAGTGATAACTAAGGAAGATAGTAAATGATCTTGTTAAAATGTTTTATTTCCATTTAACAATGAGTTATTAAAAACAGATACAAGGGTATGATTACTGAATCCACTTAACTAGAAAGGTATTGAATCAATAATCAGACTCTCTTTTGATAAAAAGGATTTTTCTGCGTTATACTACAGATAAAAGTTTAATTATGATAAGAATCCCCCCTTCCTAGTATCGTAAGTATTTTTTCTTCTTTCCTTTAGTTCCCATTCTTGTTTTAGAATGAACTTTTGGACAAATTCATTCGCATTTTTCGGTAGAATCGATCTAAATTCTATGAATCGCGGTACCATAAAATATGCAAGATTTTCCTTTAGGAATGAATAAAAATCATGATGAGCAAGTTTCGTATTATCTTTGATTTTGCAACAGATCTTTAGCTCCTTTTTGGAAGAATTCGCAAATTGTACTTCTATCACAGCACTGTTTATGATGAGAGGGTGGGAATTGGCGACTCTTTCAATATCTAAAGCGAAGAAGACCTCATTTCCTCTTTTTATCATGTCCGATTTCCTTCCAAGATAATAGAAAAATCCGTCACTATCTTTATATCCAAAATCACCTGTAGAGACCCATCTATCCTCTCCTATTGTGGCACTGGTTTTTTCCTCTAAATTGTAGTATTCTAATTCAATTGGAAGTTTAGTTCTTGATACTAATTCACCAATATTAGATCTTCCTGGTGGTAATACATTTCCTTCAGAGTCGCATATCTTTACTTCATATCCTTTGGCAGGAATTCCTATCGATCCAATCTTGCCTCCCTTTGAACCAATATCATTTATGGTGTATCCTATTCCCTCTACAAGAGACCATCCCTCAATAATATGGATATTGAATCTTCTTTCAAATGCCTCCCATACTTTTTTAAATGCTTCAAACCCAAAAGCATATTTTAAAGAGTGTTTTCTGTCTGAGACTTTAGGTTCTTGATTCATTAAATCAAGAAAATACGCTCCATAATAACAAAAACCATCAGGTTTATATTTAGAAACTTCTTTCCAAAATAGATCTGTGTCAAATTTATCTGTAATTACCACTGAAGAATTAAAATAGAGAGCTGGAATAAACACGAAATATTTTATAAATGATTGAAATAATGGAAGTGGACAATAAATTTTATGATTCGGATTGTTAAACCCAAATTTTTTAAGCTTACTCCCAACACTTATCCCTGATAATGTATAGTAATTTCTATAAAGCACTCCTTTTGGTTTTCCCGTCGTTCCCGCCGTATACATGATCTCGAGAGGATCGCTGCTCTTTATTTTTATATCTGGGTTGCTAGTATTACTAGAAATGATGTCTTCAAAAGAACTTGTTTTTTTGTCAAATTTAAAACCATCAGGCGAATTTCTTACAAAAACATATTTGATTTTTGAAAGTTCATTCTCAATTTCTTTGAATCTCTTATAGTATCTATAATCAATAAGAAGAACCGCTGTCTTACTATTCCTTAGAAGATATTCTAATAAATCCCCTTCCAATGTGAAACTTACAGGTATCGAGACACATTTCGTTTTTGCAAGACCTAACCAAGTAAAAATTAATTCAGGATGATTTGGAAATAAAATCGCGACATTGGGATTATTTATTTCTCGTTCTTTAATAAATTCTATGAAACCGTTGGCAACTTTATTTGCCGCATCGTTCACTTCTTCATAGGAATAGATTCTATCATGATAGTATAGTAGAGGTTTTTCATTGTTTTTTTCAGCTGCGGTCTCAATTAATTGACATAAAGTCGCGTCTGAAATCCCATAATTAGTTGTTATCTCCTTAACATCATGAATCTTATGTATTATAAGCTTGTTATTTTTTAATTCTATAATCACTTTTTCCTTATTATTAAAAGGAAATGACTCATCTTTTGATATGTCGCTGGGAATATAGACCCACGTACTCTTGTACCCTCTATTTCCAGAGGTTCTTTCTGTAATCCTTCCCTCTCCAGTCTTCATGACAAAAAAGTATTTTACTAGAGTAAATAGTTATTTATTATAGTAATATCATCTCCATTATTAAATGTTGTCTAAAAAGTTTTTTCTCGTAAATTAAAACTTCTTCTAATTGGATTCGATTAAACTATAAAGCAAAAAAAAGAAAAAATTTAGTTTGAGATTTACTTCTCTAAGAATAGTCTTTCTATTGATGGGGGTAATACAAATCCGATATATCCAGATACAACGGCTATTGTTAGTATAATTTTTGCGATTATTGATGCCAAAACGGGATCCATCCATGAAAATAATAGATTTCTATAAATTTCCATAATACTCCCAAAGGCAATACCAATGATATAAATTGTTAAAAATCTAGACTTCAATCGTATTCTTGGTTTTTTAGCACCAAAGGATTCGACCACAATCCATCCGACTCCGAAAATAAAAAATAGCAACGATATGGTTAGATAAATATAGCTTATCTCTGAATAAAATACAATAAATGGAAAAACAGCAGTTCCAAGGACCGTTTGAAAATCAGTTGTTGCTAATGGCCCAAATGTTTGAACCGCTAAAGGCACTTGTTCGATAAAGATCCAATACCAATATGAAATCTGGAGAATTGCAATAATTAAACCTAAAATCCCAAGAAAATATTTCCGTCTCTTTCCTTCAATACTGGTTAATTTTGAGATTCCAATATACCAAATGAAATGGACGATAAACAAGAATCCCCCTTGCACGATGAAATATAGCGTCCAAATATATTCAGGAAAAGCATCAAACACCAAAATGATGATGCTGTTAAAAAGTACGCCACCCCACGCTAATACACCAGCTAGGAATATAAACGAAATATAGATAATTGTATTATACTTCATTTTTATACCTTTGCGAATCATTGTTAGAGTCAGTGTGATGTTTATCAATATAAAGATTATAATGGTTATGAAAATCGTCATCAATTGTACGTTTCCTAAGAAAACATCTCGAAATTGAAATATCATTCTAATTTCCCTGAAAATTTATATTATTATAGTTTGAATAATATATAATTATAATATCTTATAAAACCTCTATTTAAATGTTTTGTGGTTTTTTTAGTAATTGTATAATTACTTACGTAATATAAAAGTTGAGTATCCTCCTATATTTACTATAAATAAATGAGATGTGGTAAAAAAAGATAAAAAAGAAGGTTTTTAGTTAAGAATTTCTTTTAGATTGCATTGCTTGTCGAAATTTTTTCAGCTGTTCTCGAGGGGTTACAGTAGGTCGTTCATATCTACTGAGATTTTCTTGGATGCCAAAAAGATATTTAGAGATATTTTTTAATTCCTCTAAATTATATCGGCTCATCATTGTTATTGTCTCCATTTGAGGCGAACCACCCCCATGCAGCCCCGCTACTTGTACGACACCAGCCATATCAGAAACGATTAGGTCTTCGATACCCTTAATGCATTTATAAGCATCTTCCAAGGTGAAATTTGGATTTCTTTTTAAATATTTCATCGCTAAGGTTCCAATCCCCTTATTAGTAAAAGAACCTTCATAGGGTAAGGTTGCGATTATACCTCCAGAAAGATCCGAGATTATTTTAAATTCTTCATAGATCATCTCTCCAGCAAGTCTCCTTCCCGCATTTGTTAAGATCTCATCTGGTACTTGAGTACCTGAAGGTGCTTTTTCTGAATGATATGCACTTGATTCTCCGGAAGCAAAGACTAATTCGGCGGTTCCGATTATATGCGATAATTTATCTCTGACATGGGATTCTTTTTCTATTCCATTATATTCCGCTACTAACGCACCGGCGCTGGCCAAGATTTCTGAAACTGCGGGTTTACATCCCGTATAAGAATGTCTATGAAAATGGGCAAACATCAGAGCTAAAAAGCCAGCATAGGCAGTTTGACGCGGATCAATATGACCGTTTAGAAATATTCGTTCATTTGGTACAAACACATCATCAAAAATGATCATCGTTTCAACATCCCCAAATCTTGAAATAGGTGCGTCATATTTCTCCCGTTTTGCAAACCATGCTGGTCTCCCAATCAATTTAACCCCTTCCCAATCCGCGGGTAAGGCAAAAGCTACGGCATAATCTTTATCTTCTGGCCCCATGTATCTACAAGGAACTACAATAATCTCATCTGCATATGGGGTATTTGTTATGTTTACTTTAGCTCCCCTCACGACAATCCCATCTTCGTTAGTTTCCACTACTCTCAAATACTGATCGGGATCTTGTTGTTCATGGGGTCGCTTCAGCCTATCTCCTTTCGGATCGGTCTGAGCGCAACTCGCAACAAGATCATTTTGTTGAAAAAATTTCATATATTCTTTAAAGCGTTTATAATGATCAGTTCCCAGTGCTTCATCCAATTCATAGGTAATCACGGACAAGGCATTTAGCGCGTCAATCCCCATACATCTCTGAATACACCCTCCCACCCGATGACAAAGTTGTCTTGTCATATTCTGTTTCTTGAGGAGATCCTCTACATTTTGATGAATATGACAAAAACGGTTAATTTTATTTCCAGTTAGGTGAGAAGTAGCAGTACAGATATCCTCATATTCTGGGTCCCAAGCTTTATCAAAGGTTTCTTTTATTATATTCATTCCCCCAGTAATTCTGGGATCATCACGCCCAACTTGTTCGTCTCCGATAAAAATATTCGGTTTCATTTCATAAAGCGCTTTTTGATATTCTTCAGAAGTTCTCATGATCCTATTTTACTTAAGTAATTTGTTAGATTTACTTCATTAATATAGATGATCTTAATCTGTATTATAAACTATAAAAAATTATTGGATATCAGAATTAGCTTCGTACTTCAAAAGATTTAATATTAAAAAGAGGTGAAAATGAAATTCTATTTATCATTTGACAACTGGATTGTTGAATATAGAAATATTATTCTCTTATCATATGTCTTAACTCCGCATCGAATGTGTTCGGATATGACTCTCTTTCTTCCCATTGGCGTTTTAAAATGAATTTCTGAATAAGATAATTTGCGTTTTTCGGTAATTTTTCGACAAATTCGATAAATCTGGGAACCATAAAGTAAGCGAGGTTTTCTTTTAGGTAAGAATAAAATTCTGAATAGCTAATATCACCATCCTTTTTAATTTCGCACCAAATCTTTAGGAAAGTTTCAGTTCCCCCATTAAAATGAACTTCAACGACTGCACTATCCTTTACAGAGGGGTGAGAATTTGCTACCAGTTCTATATTCGAAGCGAAAAAGATTTCTCCCCCTCTTTTAATCATATCGGACTTTCTTCCAAGGTAATAAAGAAATCCATCACTATCTCTATATCCGTAATCACCAGTATATACCCATCTATTCTCAGTAATTTTTGTGTTGGATTCTTCAATTAAATTATGATATTCCAATTTTATCGGGAGTTTCGCTCTGGATACAATTTCTCCAATATTATCACGACCAGGTGGAAGCTCATTGCCCCGGGAATCACAGATTTTTAGTTCATAACCGCGTGCGGGTAATCCCTGTGATCCAGTTTTTCCCCCCTTAGAACCCTTGGCGTTTATAGTTAACCCGATATTTTCCACGAGGGACCACGATTCGATGATAAAGATACCAAAACGCCTTTCAAAAGCTTCCCAGATCTCTGAAAAAGCTCCGAATCCAAACGCATACTTTAGAGAGTGTTTTCGATCACTCATCTGAGGGTTTCTGCTCATTAATTCTAATAAAACTGCTTTAAAATAGCAAAATCCATCAGGTTCATATCGATTCACATCGTCCCAAAATGTTTTGACGTCAAATTTTTCAGCAATTATTACCGAATTATTATAATAAATTGCGGGAATAATTACTAAATAGTGAAAAAACGCTTGAAATAAAGATAATGGGTAATATAATTTATGTTCTTTATTATCAAATCCAACTTTTTTTAGTTTGGTGCCAACGCTAATACCAGATAAAGTATGATGGTTTCTGTATATAACCCCTTTTGGTTTTCCTATAGTCCCTATTGTATATATTATTTCGAGTTCTTGAGAGGGATTAATTTTAATATTCGGATTTTCTTTTTTATCGGATAATATTTCCCGATAATCCACTAATTTCTTATTGAAATCAAATCCAATTGGAGCATTTCTTATAAAAACTCTTTTAATTTTGGAAAGTTCCTCTGGATCGTCTTCAATTATATTAAAATAACTGTAATCAATAATAAGGATCTCTGAGTCGCTATTATTGAGAACAAAAAGCAATTGTTCTTTATTCAATTCATAATTAATTGGAACAGAAATTGCCCCGATTTTAGACACAGCAAACCAGGAAATTATTGCTTCTGGGCAGTTTGGAAAGAAAAGAGCTATTTTTGGTCGATTTAAGTCCAGATTCTTACATATCTTTAGGAGACCGTGGGCAATCTGGTTAGATATTTGATTGATTTGCTGATAAGAAAAAACATCATTTTGGAAATAAAGAAGAGGTTTATCTTTGTTTTGGTTTGCTTTTGATTCGATTAGTGAAGGGAGGGTTGCATCAGTTAATCCATATTTTTTAACTAAATCACTAACGCTAAAACTCTTTTTTACTAATAATTGATTATCTTTTAGCTCAATTATTACCTTCTCTCGATCATTAAAGGGAAAATTTGGGTCTTTGGATATTTTACTGGGAATATATAACCAGGTAGTTTCATAGTCATTACCAGACGTTCTTATGGTTATTCTTCCCTTCTCAGACTTCATCGATATTTTAAAATCTTTACTTAAGTAAATCTATTTTGAATTAATATTAAATTTTTTGGTAAAAAACCCTCAGATTTAGAAATTTTTTAATAGATTTATTCGATATAAATCCAATGTGGGATAGAGTTCGCTTGATATATGGTTAAAAATCTCTTAATTTTTGTAAGACTGTAGAATATTGATTTTTTTTTCGAAAAATCAAAATCTATTGAATAAAAATAATAAATCAAAAAGTTTTTTACTTAAGTAATATCATGTTTCTACTTAATCGTAGATTTAACATGAATAATTATTTGCATCTATGATATATTTAAAGAATAGGAAATATGAAATCTTCCCTAATTGTCAAGTAGAAAAAGAAAATTATCGTAATTTGGGGCATTAGACCTTACTTCACTAAATATTTTTTTACTTCTGTAAAAACATAACATTTATAAAGAATTGAATTCAAAATTAATAATATTAGAAAATTTACTTAAAAATTTTATAGAAGAAAGTAGTGAAAAATATGGAAAGAAGAACAAAACAAATAGTCGCCATTGTCGCCATTGCTGCAATTGCCGTTGGAACTGGAGTTGGCATAGGCATATACTTTCTATTCAGCCCTCCTTATTGGGAAACCCCAGGAGCACCTACAGGAATCAGTGAAGATCGATGGATTAAAGTGGGTTTAGTGGGAGATCTTGATGACCCATCGGGAGTTGGCAATTACCAAGGTGCTTATCTCGCAGTAGAAGAAATTAATAAAGATGGGGGAATAGTAGTAAATGGTACGAGATACTATTTCGCAATAGCTAGTGAAAATACAGGAGAAGCTCGTCCAAGTTATGATATAACAATAGGTCAGAGAGCGGTTGAGACCTTATTGTCAAATGGTGCGGAATACTTCGTGGGAGGATTTAGAACAGAGGTTGTTGAAGCATATAGAGAAAATATTATGAATGCGAAAAAAATATTTTTGAGCTCTGGATGTGCAGGTGATGGTTTAACTGAGGATGTAGAAAGTACACCTGCTAAATACAAATATTATTTCAGAGTGATGCCTATCAATGAAACGTCTTTAGCAACCCAGACACTATTTTTTGTACAAGGATTACAATACCATCTAAATGCTTCCTATTACGGAGCAACTTCTGGTGCGCGGCAGATTGATAAAGCTGTAATATTAAGAGAAAATCTTGATTGGACAGAGGCTTTTGGTGATGGCTCTGATTTTCAGAATGCCCTTAGCTCTTTTTTCACAGGTGGTATTAGTGAAGTGCTGGTTAATCCAGATGAAGGCACCGATGCTTTCATAGGTATTTGGGATTCTATTAATAATACAGGAGCAGAAGTTGTAATCCCTGTGATATCGGCAGGACTTGGATCCTCCATGAGTACAACATATGCTGAATATGTAAATCCATCATATATACTCTGTGGAATTAATGTTGCAGCTCAAGAATTAAGTTATTGGGAGGATACAAATGGTGCTTGTGAATATGAAACAACATTAACCCCTCTTACAGATACGAATAAAACACCCGTTACAAAAGAATATTATAATAGATATTATGCAAAATATAGTGAAGCGCCGCTTTACACAGCAACAGGAGCATATGATTCAATATATTTACTCGCTGATGCTATTAACAATACTGGATTCAATGTAGATAACTTAATTAGTTATTTTGAAACAACAGAATGGGTAAACATGAGTGGCTCGACAAATAAATTCAAATTTACCCACAATCATGATGTCTTAACATGCGGAAGTATATATGAAGGTACTAATTTGGTTCCACTTACTTCTGAAGAGCGGCTATATTCTCAAACGCTAATAGCGCAATGGGAAGATCAAGAACAAAAAGCTGTCGATTGTAATTATCACATTTCAAATGGTAATACATATCTTGGCCTTACTGGTAAGTCAAACGTCATGGGTGTTGTAAATCCCTTTACATTCTACCCAGAAGGTATGGCGATTAGAAACTTTACCGTTAATCCTGAGGTTCAATCGATTTGGCTTAGTGTTCCGGGATAAAAATAAAACCTAACTAAATATCTGAATTCTAATTTTTTTTTTATTATTTAGCATTAATCTCATATTCCATACTTTCACTTTAAGATTCAACCTCAATCTCTTAATGATGAATAGAAAACCCAATAAATCTGCAAAAATTTTCCGGATAAAAAGTAAAAAACCTTTAAAAAGGATCAACTATTAGAATCTATAAAATTAATTAAGTAATTTTAGAATTAATTAAGTAAAGGATGGTTTATATATAAAAATGAAACAAGAGGATAAGGACTATGATTGAAATTCTCACTTCAATTATGATTTACGGCATTATTTTCGGGAGTACTTATGTCTTAATTTCTTTAGGATATACTTTGGTTTATGGGGTAGGAAAGATTTTGAATATTGCACATGGTGCCTTCTATTTAATTACAGCATACATTTTTTATTTGATACGAGATGAATTATTTTTTCCATTTCCTTTAGCAATTATATTTTCTTTAATTATAACTATGATTATAGGGGCACTTACACATATTTTATTAATCAAACCGATGCATGAAAATGAAATAGCTATTTTAATAGTAACATTCGCATTAGCATTTTTCATTGAACAGTTTATTACATTTAGATGGGGATTTTCTATGCTTTATTTTCCTCCAATAATTCCGGGTTCGACACAAGTTTTAGGCGTAAGTGTGTATTATAGGAGGATTTTTCTCGTTATTGCTACCATCATAATAGTAGTTTCGTTTATGATATTCATCAAAAAATCGAGAATAGGAAAATCAATACGTGCCGTTTCCCAAGATAAAGAAGCAGCTATGCTTTCTGGAATAAATTCCGAAAGAATAATAACTTATACTTTAATAATATCTGGTTTTTTGGTAGGAATTGCTGCTATTCTCCAAGTTCCTGGGACATCTACCGCCCCCCATAGAGGATGGGGTATTTTAACTAGCGCTTTTGCTGTGGTCATTTTAGGAGGATTAGGCAGTATAAAAGGAACTGTTATTGCGGCATATATAATAGGCATATCGGAGAGTCTAGTTGGAGAGCTTTGGGAATATACCTATGCAGCTTTAGTTCCTCTAATAATTGTATTAATTGTCCTTATTATAAGACCACGAGGACTATTTGGAAAAAAAGAGGTGAAATGAATCGAATGGAAAAGAAAATAAATTCAAAAATTTCTCAAAGTTTTACTGATAAAATAAAATCTAGAATAATTGGATTGAAGTATTGGTTAGAAAGCTTTGTAGGAAAATTAACAATTATAAGTTTAGTTGGCTTAATAATAATTCCGTTTGTTTTAACTGATTCTTTGAATCTTAAATATCTTTTTATTTATCCCATGATATTTGCTATATTCGCTGCTAGTTGGGATCTCCTTGCGGGATTTGTGGGGAATGTTAGTTTTGGGCATTCTGCTTTTCTTGGAGTGGGGGGGTATCTCACAGCATTTTTCGTTGTAAACTTAAATATTCATTGGATGATCGCTTTATTATTTGGAGGGCTTTTTTCGATTATTACGGGGTTATTAATCGCAATACCAGCATTGAGATTAAAGGGACCTTATTTTGCATTAGGTACCCTAATGTTTGGCTTTATTATGTTTAGATTGTTTTTTATGGGTGAAATTGGTTTAGAAGAAATAGGAGGTGTTCCTTTCATATCTGAAGAATTAAATCTTACTACAGTTTACTTCATCATTTTAGTGATTATGGTTGCTTCACTTGTTTTTCTATTCGTATTAGTGAAATCTAATTTTGGAACAAGACTGAAGTCAATTCGGGATGACCACAAAGGAGCAAAAGCTTCTGGTATAAATATTGCCAAATATCAGATAATTGCATTCGCGATAAGTGCATTTTTTGCTGGTATCTCTGGAGGGCTATTTGTATTTTTCAATAGATACGCGGGATACTATGCTTTTAATGTCACCTATTCATTTTATCCTATTATTTTCACCGCAATAGGAGGAATTGCTACGATTTCTGGACCTGCTTTAGGAACATTTGTATTTTTATGGGCACAAGAAATCTTGATTAAACTAACGTCAGGACTCCCTTTTATCGAGGAGGCTGGTCTCCCTTTTGCTTTAGTCTGCTTATCTATAGTTTTAATACTTATGGTCCGTTTTGTTTCAAATGGGATGCTTAAACCCGTAGTAGACAATTTAAAAGAATTAAAAGATGTTTTATTGGCAAAATGAAAACTAGGAAGTGAAAAAAGAATATGGGAATAATGTTAGAAGTTAAAAATTTGACGAAGAAATTTGGGGGATTAACAGCGGTGAACGATTTTAGTTTTGAAATAGAGCGAGGAGAATTTATCGGACTCATTGGGCCCAATGGAGCGGGCAAAACAACTGTCTTTGATTTAATCTCTGGATTTGAAAATCCAAGTA
>WJIN01000047.1 GCA_014730295.1 Promethearchaeota archaeon
TTAGAACCTTATTTTTCAATTTTTAAATCATTTTCAAAAGAATTAATAAAAAAAAGAGAAGAAGATAGAGAGTCTTGTTTTAAACCATCTACACATTAAAGGGAGAAGTAAAGAAGATTTCTTACTCATATATAAGTAAGAAATAATATTTAAATTGGAGAGATAATTAATTATCTATGAAAATTCATGAATAAAAATCCTCAGATAACTTTTAAAATTAATGATATCATTGAATTAAAGCTAGAAAATGAGGAAACGGTTATTTATCTCAATAATCAGAAGTTTATGCTGTGTAAATACCTTTTTTTCATGGACCCTCAGAAAAATATTGCACCTGAGATTGATTCAATCGATGATGCTGCCGAATACTACGGACATCAATTAGGTGAATTTACTCCCGAGGAGCTTAAAGAATACTTTCTCGAAGATTACGGAATAACTAACGAACAGGTCTTCTGGGGACACTGCTCAAATTTACAAGCGTGGGTAGAATGCCATTATGATACGCGCATACTCCATTCAAATCTTGCTTTCCCACTTTTAAAAAAACTCGCGGAGCTGGGAGATTCCACAGCAAGAAACGTTTTTACCGAAGAAATTGTAAATCGATTTTTGGAAGGTTCGCCTAATACTCAAATGTTTTTGTGTATGGAGGGATATCTCAATTTACTTAGAGAGGAAGAATTATCATATATTATTTCTCTAAAAGAGGCACGAACATTAAAAAGACTTGAACGTTCTACGGGAAATATCTTTACTCCAACGGTATGGAGTGTTAGTTCTAATCCAAATTCATACAAAATAGAGAATGGAAAAGTTACAAAATTAAAAACTATTAATAGTTTGAAGGAAATACCCAAAGAAATCAAAGATTTAAAGAATCTAACCTATATTTACTGTAGTGTTTCAGTTATAGAGACGGTTCCCGAGTGGATTAATGAATTAACCAAATTGACATCTTTAACATTAAGTCAATCAGGAATTACTCATCTTCCAAAACTTCGCTTACCAAACTTAATAAAATTCAATGCTCCATTTAATAATTTAGAGGTTGCGGATTTTACTGATTGGGACGTACCAAATATAAAATATATTGGATTAGGAGATAATAATATAAAAACAATCAAAGGATTATCATATATTCCGAACATCGAAATGCTGGGTTTATGGAGAAATAATCTAAAAAAATTACCAAAAGAGCTTCTTAATCTATCAAATTTAGCATTGTTAGAAATTAAGCATGGGAATATGATTAATTTAGAAAAGGATGAAATAGTTCAAAAATTAAAAGAAAGAGGAGTTATTATAGGTTAATTATTCATTTAAGGAATAAACATTATTTAGCTTTAACCTCCCTTCTGATGTAAAATCCTCGAATAAAATATCTTGACCTCTCTCATATAATAATCTCGCATATTTGAATGCAATATGTTCAAACATTATTCGCATCACCTCATTTGACGCATCATTCTCGAGAAAGCGCATAGGACTTGATGGATATACATCGGGATCGGGAGGATTAAAACCTAAGAAGAAGGGCATATTAACTTGATTTCTTAACGCCTTTTTTAAAGGCTCTATTTCCAATCCTACAAGATATAAGGGAGATCTTGTAATTATTTACATTTCACCGAAGCGAGACATACCTCCAGGTACAGCAGTTTATGGCAGTGATGTTTCAAGAAAACCTCAATATTTAGATCACCTTATCAAACTACGTGAAAGGGATGAACTCCAAAAAAATAAAGAGTTTGAAAAATTACTGAAAATCTATGAAGATTTAGCTGAAGAACTGGAAAAGGAAGGTGATTATGAAAAGCTCTCAGATTTTTATACACAAATTGCAATTACAAAGAAAGAAATGGACAATATAGAAGGATTCCGAGAAGAGATAAAAAAGTCTTTGAATATCAACAAAAGATATGATAATACACACTTAATTGAAAGAGATTATTATAACCTAGCAGGATATTATAGTATAAATGGAGAATTAGAGAAAGCATTAAATTATCTAAAAAAACTCCATATTAATAAAAATCTCTACATAAATTTAATTCCTAAAGATCCAGATTTCGTAAATTTAAGAGATGACGAAGAATATATTAAGATTCTCGAAAATTTAGAGGATTAATTATAAGACCTAATTATTTTTGAAAAAATATGTATAATCGATGATGTTTTAATCATTTCTTTTCTAATACCTCTTTTTTTTTAATTATGTACCCATCGAATATTGAAGAAAGGTAAATATTTAAGTATAAATTTAATAAATTTTCTATTCTTTCGAACCTCTGGGTTTGGGGACTTTTGGGAAATTCCCCAGTATAATTGTCTCATTACCTTTCCTGCCGATAATTTCCCGAATCGTTTCAAGCCCATCGAGGGGAGAGATCCTTTTATCTTCAAGCACGCTCCGGTTATTTCTGCGGATATGTACGACGTCTGCTACATATAAGAGAAGAAGGAAATAATAATTATGAGAATCTATACTATAGGCATTATAACTTTAAATTTGAGCATCATGAATTCTTAGATAAATGTAATTCGGATTTAAATAAATGGAGGAGGTTTGTTTCTATTGTGCTATTCAATGCACTATCTTTTATTCGAATTCCTCTATTTCCGCTCTACTCTTATTTAGAGTATTTTTAAAAATCTATAAAAAAAAGAGAAGAAGATAGGGAGCCTTGTTTTAAACCATCTACACATTAAAGGGAGAAGTAAAGAAGTTAGGAGTTTGGCTCGAACCGAGCTTTCTCCTTCACCAAAAGACAAAACTGTGGACTAGAAGCTGTGAGCTCCTCGTTATCCAGGGATTTGAAACAAGGCATCTATCTTCTATACTAATAGAAGGAGTTAGACGTATTTAAATGTTTTTACATACTTTCATTAATTTTTGAGTTATACGAATATAATTGATTGAA